>VXPQ01000059.1 GCA_009839485.1 Bacteroidetes bacterium SB0662_bin_6 | reverse complement strand
GACCGGAAAGACGGTTGCCGTGCTTGTCGACGGCATGCAACCGCAGGGGCGGCACGCGGCGCGTTTCAACGCGGAGGGGCTTCCAACGGGGACGTACATCTACCGGCTGACGGCAGGCGCGGAAACCCTGACGCGGACCATGACGCTTGTCCGGTAGACTCCCCCACGAAAACAAAGCCCCTGCCCGGACGAATGGGGAGGAGCTTTCGGTGCTTTCATATATAATTTCCGGTTGTTTTGCGTTCGGGTCTTTTCGGCATAGTGTCTGTGTGCATGACTTGTACGTTCGTGGTTTCGGCGTTGGCTGTTGCGCCGTCGGTCCGCGCTCAGGTCATTGACGAAGGCGGGTTTCCTGTGAAGGGCGCGGCTGTTTCCAGTGCGGCTTTCTCGTTGTCCTGCCCGCCTCGCCTTGTTGCCCAGGCAGGGGAATCCATTTCGTTGTCGTGTGCTGCAACGGGCGTATCCGAAGAGGGCGGCGTTCACTACGAGTGGCGCTCGCTCTCGGGAGATGATCTTCGTCTTCTAAGCGATGCGCAGTCGCAGTCGCCATTCTTTACGGCACCTGTATCGGGAGGCAGGGAGTACGCATACCGGTTGACGGCGACAGGGCCGGGCGTGTATGCTTCCGCCTCGGTGACAGTCACGGTGCAAGGCGTTTCGGGAGAATCGGGCAGAGGGCCCGGCTTGCAGGATGAATGCGATCCTTTGGCGATTCCTGACGAGTTCGGCGAGGGCTGCGTGCCGTGGGAGAGGGAGCCGGCTCCGTTCGGATTCGGTTTTGAGGAGGACGAAGGCTTTCTTTTGCCGGAAGCGGCGGGCCTGCCCGATCGGGGCGGCGGTTTCGACAGTCAGGCGCCCCCTCGTCTGGATTGTCCTGCGGCGGTGTTTCTGGAGGAACTGGAGACGGGACGGATCGAGTGTCATGCGTGGGACGCTTCGGGAGACGAATATCTGGACTATTTCTGGGAGCCTGTGGGCTCGACAACGCGGGACTATCTGGACAATCCTCGTTTGATTCCCGAGGACAGTCCCCATCCTGTAGTAGTGGCTCCGGAGGCGCCCGTGTACGAGACGCTGGAGTCGTTCCATTCGGGAGAGACGACGCTGCGTTACCGGTACCGTTTGACGGCGACCTCCCGGGCTACGGGTTTGTCGTCGCATGAGGAGGTGGAGGTCTACGTATCGAGCCATCGTCCGGGCGTGTATTGTCCCCTGGAAGTGGTGGTGGAAGAGGGCGAGACGGTAGCGCTCGATTGCGAGGGCGTGGATCCGCTGTCGTTTCGCATGGACTACGACGAGGACGAAGCGTCGGTGCTATGGGAGTGGGAGGGTCTGTGGGGTACGAGCACGGCGCCTCTTGCCGCGACGGACCTTTCGTCGCCCTTGTTTACGGCGCCGCCGGGCAGCGCGGGCGCCGAGTACCACTACATCGCGAGCATGACGACATCGGCTTCGGGCGCGCCGCAGATGGCAAGAAGAAGAGTGACGGTCAGGGTGACGGACGCAGAAGAGGGGATACCGCAAGGGATTGCGGACGTGAACGCATCGGCGAGTATGAGCGGTTTGAGCTGCCCGGAACCGTATCTATTGTTTGTAGGCGACCCGAGTTTTACGGTCGGGTGTTCGGGCCGGGAGTCGGAGGTGAATAGTATCGAGTGGCATTCCATGGGTGGAGCGTCGAGCGATGAGTACGATGAGGCCTTATTGAGTTCCAGATACGTGCGTTATCCCACATTATCTATTCCGGCTTCCCTGCCTGAAAGCGTGGAACTCAAGAAACTGGACTATACGGTGGTATTTTCGCTCCGTGATACAGACGGATTTGTTACAGGGAAGGTGATGGCGACCGTGTTAAACAGGGCTGTCCTCCGGTGTTCCTGGCCCCATGTACAAGAGGGGGACGACGATATCCAGTTTGACTGCGAGGTGACGGATGGTCCTTCGGGCGTCGAGGAGTACACGTACGCATGGGAGGCAAGGAGCGATACGCCGAACACGGATCTGCTGGTGGACGGCACGGACACGCCCACTCCGACGTTCTCCGTGCCGGACGATATAGACGAGGACAAAAACTACCGGTACTGGCTGATCGCATCGGCCGCAGGTTTTCATCCTGCAAAAGCGATGGTGACGGTTAGGGTGAAGGATACGGATATACCGGATGCCGTTATCACATGCAACGATCCCGATCCGGTATACGAAGGCGCAGCCGACATTACCCTGGACTGTTCGGTGGAAAACGAGCCGTCTGACGCTACGTACGCATGGACGGCCCGCGGCAGCACGTCGGGTACGGACGATCTGAGCAGTACGACTATCCTGAAACCCACCTTCGATGTGCCGGACGATATAGATGAGTCGGGCGGAGCGGATAAGGACTACGAATATACGGTTACAATGTCTGCTTCGGGTGTTGATGATGTTACCGAGGACGTAACCGTGACGGTGCTGGAGAAGCCGGATATAGGCGGATGCCCCGCCACATCATCGGCGGAGATATGGGAGGGGGATGCGGACCTCACGGTCGGTTGCGAGCTATGGTCGGGCGCTCCGGGCGTCAACCCTGTCTATACGTACCGATGGACGGCTCGGGGCGGCACGACGGATATGGAAAGATTAAGGGAGCTGGATAAAAAGTTGACAGAGTTTCATGCGCCCGAAGATGTTGCTGACGGTGAAACCGAGATATATGAATACCGCCTCACGGCGTCGGCGGAGAATGCCGACGCCGGAACGCTCGACTATACGGCGACCGTCAAGGACAAACCTAATATAACGGTCACATGTGCAGACAGCCCCTACGAGGTGTATGAGGGTGACGCCGACATTGAATTGGAATGTGAGGCATCCGGTCGTTGGGAGTCGACTACCTTTACGCCGTTAGGGACCTGGTATACGTGGCAATGGTCACCACGCACCAACCTGACGGGCGACCAGGACATCATTCCGGGTGACAAGGAAAATGATACGAGTACGCCGACGTTCGCCGTGCCGGACGATGTAGATCAGGATACGACATATACGTACACGGTAACAGCGAGTGCGGCAATTTCAGAAGACGGCACTGCCGAGGTTAGGGTGACGGTGCGCGACACGGATTCGACGGACCCTTCGCTCACCTGCACAGACAGCGAGGTGTACGAGGGCACAGCCGACATTATACTGGACTGTTCGGTAACGAACGAGCCGTCCGGTGCTACGTACGCGTGGACGGCTCGGGGAAGTACGGCAAATACGGACAACTTGAGCAGTACGACTATCCTGAAGCCGACGTTTTCTGTGCCGAGTGAAGTAGGCGGAGCAGATAAGGACTACAAATACACAGTTACGCTGTCGGCTTCGGGTATAAATGACGTTACCGAAGACGTAACCGTGACGGTTCTGGAGAAGCCGGATATCGATTGCCATCTAGCCTATTGGCGCAATATCACCGCAATCTTATATGAAGGTGACCCGGATTGGCTAATCAGCGTTTGTCCAAATTCAGCAGAACCAGAAACAGGATGGAAAAACGCTCCCACCGGTTCCGACTACATGTTCGAATGGGCGGCTCGGGGTAGTACGCAGGATACGCGCCGGCTTAGTGCAACGAACATAGAAACTCCGACGTTTTACACACTGGATGATGTTGACGTGCAGAGGGAGTACGAGTATGTTCTGACAGTGAGCGCAGAAAACGCGGATGACGCTGTGGCGTGGTATACTGTAAGGATGAAGAAAAAGCTCCGCTGCACAGATAGCGAGGTATACGAGGATACAGCTGACTTTCCTTTGGACTGTTCGGTGGTCAATCGTGAACCTTCAGGCGCCACATACGCATGGACAGCTCGCGGCAGTACGTCAAATACGGATGATTTGAGCAGTACGACTATCCTGAAGCCGACGTTTTCTGTACCGAGTGAAGTAGGCGGAGCAGATAAGGACTACGAATACACGGTGACGCTGTCGGCTTCGGGTATCAATAACATTACGGAAGATGTCACTGTAACCGTTAGGAATAAGCCGGATATAACGGTCGCATGCACAGATAGCGAGATATACGAGGGTACGGCCGATTTTATACTCAACTGTACGGTGGCGAACGAACCGTCTGGCGCTACGTACGCGTGGACGGCTCGGGGTAGCACATCGGATACGGATGACCTGAGCAGCACGAGCGTTCTTACTCCGACGTTTTCGGTCCCTGACG
>VXPQ01000058.1 GCA_009839485.1 Bacteroidetes bacterium SB0662_bin_6 | reverse complement strand
TTGACGCCGTGCCTGACGGAACAGAGCATTGCTGCATAGTGGTAACAGGCCCTAGCCCACGAAGTTTTCTTTTTTCGGTATTTTCACGAGCGGTCTTTGCGCACGGATGCGCTTTCTTCACCAATCCGGTTTTACGATTCATGAGCAGGAAAATCAGCAAGTCAGAAGCAGAGTGGAAAGCCGACCTTTCCCCCGAACAGTACAGAATACTTCGGAAAAAGGGCACCGAACCGGCGTTCTCCGGCGCTTATTGCGATCATAAGGGCCCAGGGTCTTATGTCTGTGCGGCCTGCGGTCAGCCGCTCTTCGGCTCCGACACCAAGTACGATTCCGGCAGCGGATGGCCCAGTTTTTACCAGCCGGCGAATGAAGACGCTGTCGAAACGGAAGAGGACCGCAGTTTGGGCAGGGTGCGCACGGAGGTGTTGTGTTCCCGGTGCGATTCCCACCTCGGACATGTGTTTGAAGATGGCCCCAACCCCACCGGGTTACGGTATTGCATCAATTCCGCGGCGCTCGATTTTGAAGAGGATACAAAGTGAGCGGCATGTCGAGAGTGCTTTTGCTGGATCGCCGGGATGGCGAAGTGGAGGCATCGGTCTGCGAGCTGGACGAATCCCGTTTGCCGGAAGGAGACGTGCTGCTGGACGTGTGGTATTCGGGGCTCAACTACAAGGATGCCCTGGCGATTACCGGACGGGGCAAAATTATTCGCGGCGCCTGGCCGTTTGTGCCGGGGATCGATCTTGCCGGGAAAGTGCGCGCTTCCGATTCGGAGGCCTACAAGCCGGGAGACCTGGTGATCGGTACCGGGTGGGGGCTGGGAGAATCCCACTGGGGCGGGTATGCCGAGGTGCAGCGTGTGGACGCGGCCAAATTGCTCCCGCTCCCTGAGGGAATGTCCCTTGAAAAAGCCATGCTGGCCGGGACGGCGGGGCTTACGGCCATGCTTTCCGTGATGGAACTGGAAGCGCATGGCGTGGGACCGGGAAAGGGCGAGGTGCTTGTGACCGGTGCATCGGGTGGGGTGGGGAGTTTTGCCGTAGGGTTGTTGCATGAAGCAGGATACCGTGTAGCGGCGTCGACAGGGAGTCCGGATGCGCATGACTGGTTGGGGCGCTTCGGCGCGGACCGGATCATTGAACGCGAGGCGCTTGCCGCAGGCGCTGCGCGCCCGCTGGATTCGGGGGAATGGGCCGGCGCCGTGGATGTCGTGGGCGGGAAAACGCTGGAAGCGCTCCTGTCCCGCCTGAAGCGTCACGGGACCGCCGTGGCGTGCGGGCTGGCCGGGGGGCATGCCCTGCACACTACGGTGTTTCCGTTCATCCTGCGAGGCGTGCGTCTGATCGGGGTGGATACGAACACATGCCCTGTTCCTGTGCGGCGGCAAGCCTGGGCGCAGCTTGCCCGGTGGATGACCGATGATCTGGTGGAGCATCTTCTTGCGGATACGATCGGGCTGGGCGATCTTCCATCATATAGCCAACGGCTCCTGGCCGGTGAGATCCGCGGCAGGCTGCTGGTGGATGTGAGGAAGTAGTCCGGGTTTTCCCGTGCTTTGTACCCTTTACGTATCGTCGCATCATGTCTGTGCGGGTGCTGCTTGTAGTGCTGATCGTTCTTCTTGCCGCCAATCTCGGCATGGAGATATGGTATCGTATGGATCCTCCGCAGGCCTCTCCATCGGAGGATGCGCTTGCTCCGGCCCCGTTCCTGTACGATCCGCAGTATTATGATGACAACGCTGGCGTCCTGCCCCCGTCGTATTACTACGATCCTGGGCTGCCGCTTCCTTTCCATGAAGAATTTCAAGGTGCTCTCCCTGCCGATGCGGACTTTACGCTTGTGCCTGATCTCTATGACCATGCTGCAACGCCGACCGTTGCGCGCATTGTCGATGGGGATACGTTCGAACTCTCGGACGGCACGATGCTGCGTCTGATAGGCATAGATACGCCTGAGGTGCATCCTTCTCCCAAACTGAGCAGGGATGCGGAGCGCAGCGACATGGACCGGGAAACGATCCGGGAGTTGGGCCGCCGCGCCAGTGCGTATGCCGCGGAGTTGGCGCTCGGCAAGCCGGTCGAACTTGAATACGGTTCCGGACGCAGGACGGACCGGTACGGCAGAACCCTGGCGTACGTATGGGTGCTGGATGAGTACGGCCGGCGCCTGTACCGGGTAAATGACCGCCTTGTCGCTGACGGATATGCGAATATTTACTCGGGAATTCCGTTTGAATACAGCGACGAATACCTCGAATACGAGCGGGAGGCTCGCGAGGAAGGGCGGGGCTTGTGGGGTGAGGTGGAAGGCTTATAGATCCGAAAACACGCAATGTCGAAAGGGTACATGACGCTGGTGCGGTGAAATGAGAGCACATGACCTCTCGGCAGGCCCTGATGATCCGTTTTATCCCGTACTCTGCATTGCCGCTGCAATCCCATTGATACTCAGGAACAGCGCCTGCCGCAGCGCATCCCGGGTTTCCTCCTGGTCGGAGGCCCGGTACCGCTTGATGAGTTCGACCTGCAGCAGATTGAGTACGTCCGTATAGGGATTGCGCAGGAAAATGGATTTCTGGATGACCGGATTGCTGTCGAGCAGTTCGCTTTGCCCGGTGATCCGGAGAATCATGTCGCGTGCCCTGTCAAAATCTTCCGCGATCCGTTCGTGGACATGGGCGCCTTGCGAGGAGTTTTCCAGTTCTCTGTAGTGCTGAGAGATATCGAACCGCGCCCGCGCCATTTCCCGTTGGGCGCTGTTTACGACGGCCCGGAAGAAGGTCCATTCCCGGAAGAGCGTCCGGAGTTGGGATACCATTTTCGGATCTTCTTCCACGAGTGAGGCCAGGCCGTGTCCCGTTCCGAACCAGCCCGGCAGGGTATACCGTGTCTGGGTCCATGCGAAAACCCACGGGATGGCCCGCAACGATTCAAAATGCACCTCATGCGCGGAACCGCGCGAAACGGGGCGCGAAGCAATGGGGAGCCGGCTTATTTGCTCAATCGGGGTGATTTGCGTATACCACGGCCAGAGCGCGCTGTCTTCGATGAGCGCCCGATAGGCCTTCATGGAGTTCCCGGCGATGCGGTCCAGCACCTCGACATTTTCAGGCGCCGTTCCGTAGTCGTTCTTTCCGTTCCGCCGCGATCCGGAAGCTGTGCTCACGATCATTGCACTGACAATCTGCTCCAGGTGCCGTCGGGCGATGTCCGGCAGCGCATACCGGAACGAGATGACCTCTCCCTGCTCGGTAAACCGGATTTGCCCGTTATGCACGACGGGCGGCATGGCAAGAATAGCCTGATTAGCCCGGCCGCCTCCGCGCCCGACCGTGCCGCCCCGGCCGTGGAAAAGCCGCAAAGTTACCTGATGGTCTCTGCAAACGACGCCCAGGTCTTTTTGCGCCTTGTGCAGGGCCCAGTTAGCCATCCAGTATCCGCCGTCCTTATTCGAATCCGAGTAACCAAGCATGATTTCCTGGAAACGCCCGCGGGATTCGAGGTGCTTGTTGTACACCGGATTGGAAAAGAGAGCGCGCATGAGCGCATCCGAGTCTGCCAGATCTTCAATCGTTTCGAAGAGAGGTACGATATCGAGCGGGCAATACAATTCCCCGTCCTGTATACGCCAGAGTCCAACCACCTTGGCCAGCAACATGGCTTCCAGCACGTCGCTTACGGTATGCGTCATGCTGATGACGTAACTGCCCATGGCGGACGGCTCCCGCTCGAGGATTTCCCGAATCACCTCGAAGCTTTCCACGACTTGCTGCGCCATGTCGGGCAATTCGGCGCGGCGCGGCGACAGAGCGCGCGGGTTTTCCAACTCGCCGGCAAGAAGATCGATTTTATCGGATTCGTCGAGGCTGGCGTAGTCGTCATGCACGTTTGCAGCGTGCAGGATAGCCGTTACGGCCTGCTCGTGGATGCGGCTGTGCTGTCGTACGTCCAGCGCCGCCATGTGAAAGCCGAACGTGCGCGCTCGGACAAGAATGCGCTGCAGGTGACCGGCTTCGGCATATGTTTCGTAGCCCGTCTCATCGAGGCATTCGCGGAGCATCTCCAGGTCCTGGACAAAAGCCGCGCCGCTGTAGCTTTCTGCACTGTCCGTTTTCTGACGGTCCCGGTGTGACTGATCCCGGTCCAGTTCGGCCTGCGCTTGCTGTGCGAGCCGCAGCAGGCGCTCCATCATATAACTTATCTTGAGCCGGTAGGGCTCGTGGCGGTATATCCGTTTGGCCCTTGCGTCGAGATCGATATTCTTTGCATCTGCGGCGATCGCATCGTACAACGCGCGGGGGACGGATGCCTGGCGGCTCGAAACGCTGAGTTCATGGCGCAGCTCCACCAATTCTTCGTAAAAGATATTGATGGCGGTGAGGCGCTGTTTTGCGAAGGTCCGCCGCGTTACGGCCGCCGTGACATTCGGGTTGCCGTCCCGGTCGCTGCCGATCCAGGTGCGGTATTTCAGGAAGACGGGGATGTCCCCCGATGTCCCGTAATAGGCATGCAGTCCCCGTCGTACGTCGTCATAGATGTCCGGTATGGTTTCCCGGATCGCATTGCGCAGGAAATAAAGCCCTTGGTCCACCTCATCGTCCACGCTGGGCCTGTCCGCGCGAATCTCGTCGGTGGACAGGAGCAGGGCGATCTGGTTTCGGATATCCGATAGGGCGCGTTCTTTTTCCCTCGGGGTCAGTTGCTCCCGGTTGAGACGCGACAGAGCCCGGGAGATGTGCTGTTGCTTGTACAGGATGCTGAGCCGCCGGGCCTCGGTGGGATGTGCCGTCAGCGTCGGCTGGATATCCAGTTGGCGGAGGAGCGCAAGCACTTCCTCACAGGAGTATCCCTCTTTCTTCAGATAGTGGATTGCCTCGAGGATGGACTCTGCCCGGGGCTGTTCCGGCGATCCGTCACGGGCCCGGTCCCGGTTGATGCGGATGATTTCTTCCTGCTCCGCCTGATTTACCAGATGGAAGAATGCGGTGTAGGCGCGAAGCAGCCAAAGAACTTCCTCATCGTCGAGTTGCGCAATGCGGTTTTTCGCCTGTATACGGGGCGCCGGGGTATTCTCCGTCACCGATTGCTTGCAGAGCATTCGCAACTCTTCCACCAGGTCGAGGGTGCCCTGCCCTGCCTGCTGGCGTATAGCCTGCCCAAGAAGCATGCCAAGGAGATTGACCTGCCGGCTCAACGGGCGCGATATGCCCGTGCCCTCTGCCTCGACGTCAAGCCCCGAAAGCTGCATGGCGTGTCCGCATCATGATTTTGACGAGGCAACCTTGCGAGGCATCGTCTTTCCGGGAGAATATCCGGCGAATTATTCCACCGGCGTTACGGGAATGGACACGCTCGTCTGATCCCACATCATGGAAAGCATGCCGGCAGAGCCTTCCTCGTTCGCTTCGAGGGTGATGGTGAACGCCTCGTGGATGTCGTCGGTCATGCTTACCGGAGTTTCCAGGCGCAGGACATCGTGCTCGTCCGAGTAGGAAAAGGCGCCCCACATGCCCAGGCCTGCATTCACGATCAAAGTCCATGTTTCCTCGTTCGGGATGGCGAGAACGGCATAGGTGCCTGCGGCCAGATCCATGCCTCCGAGCTGAATGTCTTGCGTCACGGTCATTTCTGTCGCTTCGTTGGCGCCCAGTCGCCATACTGCGCCGAACGGCACCAGGCCGCCGAAAATTTCCCGGTCGCGCTTGCGGGGCGATCCGTAGTGGATGCTGGCGTAGGTTCCGTCGCTGAAAGAGGTCTGTGTAATGGCCCGTGGACTCGCCGGATTAGGCGGCGGAATGATGTCCTGTGCGGCAACGGAATTGGCGCCGAAAACGAGAAGGCCTGCTGCGATGAGCAGGGGAAGCAAGGTGCGATGCATGGTTGCGGTCATGGTGTGATTGTTTTGTATGGATAAGTGATGGAATATACGACCGGAATGGTATCTATTCGTCAATTTCCTCTACGACGATACCGGTCTTTTCGATGACGGATACCGTATCCAGTTCCTGGATATCCAGCAGGCTGTCCATTTGTTCGATGGGGTCTCCCGGCGCCGCGATAACCGGCGAGGTGAAATTCAGGTAGTCCTGGAAGCGGATGCCGCCTAAGGTACGCGCATTGTATGCCTCCCGGAAGCGCGTTCCTGAATCGCCTGTTTCGTAATCGTAGGCGAAATAGTCCATGGTGTGGCGGTCACGGTGGAACCAGTACACGAACCGGTCCTGGTAGTCCCGTCCTCCCCCTTCCTGTCGGAAGGTGACTTCAATTTCGTGATACGGTTCGCCCTTGACGGTTGCCTCGGAAAGGTACCTGGCCTGTACGGCGGTGTCCGTCAATTTGAAGGGCAGCAGCATGAAATAGGAGACGGCGTTGAGGGAGAAGGAATAATCGGCTGCTGTCTCCTCAGGGAGGTCCACACGCACGCCGTCGATTTCCCGGTAGAATCCGTCGTTGTTCAGTACGTCCCGGATATACCCGGCCGAGTCCGGGCGCTCGCGTTCATACTGGAACATTCCCCCGTTCAGTATGATGGTGTAGTGGTATTCCCGGAAGTCGTAACTGATCTTCACCCGGTCCGCGTGCTCACCGCCGTGCGCAGCGACAGCCTGCCGTATGATATCCGCAGCCTTGTTTTGGGCGGGTTCTTGTTCGGGTTGTCCGCCGCCGCATGCCGCAAGGGCAAGAAGCGCAGCGCCCATCAGGGTTGTAATCGTACGGGTTGATAAACGAAGCATTTCTTCGATAGGATGTAAGGGTCAGGGTAATATCAGTCCCAGGGGAGGCGGTCCAGTTGTACGCCGAGCAGCCAGCGAAAGGCGAAGGGGGCGTCGCTGTCTGCATATTCGTAATCGTTCGCCCACAGGGGAAAGCGCGCCACGAGCACGAGGTCCGACAGGAAGTCGGACTGTCTGACCCATCGGTCGAATCCCCGCAGGCGATTCAGATCGTACCGCACGCCGATTCCGGCGTCCATCAGGGTGCGCTTCCGGCGCTCGTCACGCTCTTCCTCGTTCAGGTCTCCTACATGCCCGATGCCCATAAACAGTTCCAGCCGGAGAGGGCGCAGGAGCGCAGGCCCCTGCAACCGGGGCGTGAGCAGCCTTGCGCTGAAGGCGGTCATTTCCGTGACGCTGAAAGGGATATTTTCCTCGTCCGGGTGAATGTCCGAATCGCCGTTCCGGTGCGCGTGCGCATCGGTATCCTGATCGTGGTGTATGTGCTCGCTGTGGGCATACGGCTCCGTCTGACGCATGTAAGCAACCGGGCCGGGTGCGCCGAAAGCCACCCAAGGCGCATCGCGGAACGGTTCTTCGAAGAGCCCTTCCACCGTCCGGTACGCCGCATCGTTCCACTGGTCCTCGATCGATACGCCCCCGAAACGGAATCGCTTGTCCGGAGAGAGGACATCCGGCTCTCCGCCCCCGAAGAACAGACGCACGGATCCTGTGAACGGTCCGATCGGCATGCCGACAGCTAGATCCATCGACATCCGGTTGGCCGTGTAGGGCCCATCGTCTTCCACACCTGTTTCCACGAAAAGGGCGTATCGGTACCAGTCGCTTGCTCCTTCCAGATGCCAGTAGACGGAAAGCATGTCCTGCAGGTGGAGGCTGGACGTGTACCGGGTTCTGGCGCGGTCGCTTGTCAGGAAACGGCCGTTTACGCCGACCGTAAGGCGGCGGCTTCTCGGGAGCAGGAGATCGTCCGGATCCGAAAAGGACACCCATAAGTCGTTCTGGTCAACGCCCAACTGTTTCTGTGCCCGGGCCGACCACTTTATCATGTAGCCCTTCAGATACTCTTCCGAGTTAGAGAAGTCGTAATCGATGCCGTTGAGCGCTCTAAGATTCGACGGCTCGTGATCCGCCAGGAAATAACTGACGTCCGGTTCGTTTCCTCCGCTGAAGAGCACCTGCGGCCAAATCTTCACCATACCCTTTCTTTCTTTTCCGGTGAGGGGATACGCCCCGCGGTATTGCACCCCTGCACCGAGACCCCAGAATTGTGAAACCTGTACGAGAGGACGCCATCCATAATTGTACCGGCGCATGTTCGGGGAAGGGGGTTTCAGGAAAGAAATTTCGATCGGTCGCGCCGTGGTGTTGTTGAGCCGGTCCGATTCCGGAGTTCGTACGTACGGGTCGATTTCGGCGCTGCGCGGCCTGACCGGCAGCATGACTTCCAGCGCGTATTCCGGCGAGGTCCAGGCCCAGGGGGCCGCCACGATCCAGTCCTCCGGAACGGGCTTGTGCCCCTGCATGATGCCCAGCGGGATATGCACCCACTGCACCGACCCGTCTTCGAGCGTGATTTGCAGATCGATGGGCATGACGGCGCGCCCAAGCCTTTTCAGCGTCATGGTGGTGCGCCATGCGGTCCCGTCCCGGGTCTGTCTGAACCTCTGCACCGCGTAGTCCAATTCCCAGTTTACGTCCCCGAATTGCTGGAAATACCAGTCGAGGCGAATGCCCGATACCTGCTCGGCTACGTGCTCCACATCGTGTGGACCGGCGTGCCGGAACGCGAACCGCCGGTGGTATTCGAGCAGAAACCGGTCACGCAACGAATCGGAGATGACGTAGCCCAGCATATCGAGCATCATTGCGCCCCCGGAATAGGAGGACACGCCGTAGGCGACGTTCGTATCGAACCAGTCACTGGGGGTGTTCAACGGCTCGAAGAGCCCCAGGCGCTTCATGTTCAGGACCCCGGCCAGCGCGCCCGCATGCGACGGCCGCGGTTGTCCGCGAAGGTGCGCCAGCGCTTCACGCGTTGCGTAATTCGTGAATCCTTCATCCATCCACGCATGGTCGGCTTCGTTCGACCCGATCATTCCGTAAAACCACATATGCGCCACTTCGTGGGCCGTTACGCCATGGAGGGAGGGGGGAGAGCGCCTACCCGTTACGAGGGTAATCATCGGGTATTCCATCCCGCCGTCTCCACCTTGCGCAATGGTCATCTGCGGATAGAGATAGGGACCGTAGCGTTCCTCGAAGAACGCCATAATCTTCGGGGCGGCTTCGTGGAGCGTTTGCCATACCTCGGCTACATCCGGCTGGTAGAGCAGGTGAATCGTGTAGCCCGCCTCCGTTTCGAGTACATCATGGATGTAGTCCGGGTCGGCGGACCAGGCGAAGTCATGGACATTTTCCGCGAAAAAATGCCAGGTCAGCGAATCGGTTTGCGCCGCAGGGATATCCATATTTAGCGAATCGCTTACATAGCCGTGGCCGACCTCGTCCGGGTTCCGCAGGGTTCCCGTGGCCCCGACGATGTATTCGGAAGGCAGGGTGATGCGTACGTCGAAGGTTCCGAACGGAGCGTAAAACTCCCGGCCGACATAAGGGTCTGCATGCCATCCGCGCGCATCGTATTGTGCGAGTTTCGGATACCATTGCGTCATGGAATAATCGATTCCTTCCCGGCTGTCCCGCCCGCTGCGGCGGGTCTGGAGGGGAATTTGCGAAGCGAACGTCATGTCGAAAACGGCCTGCCCGCCCGGTGGGAGGGGCTGTGCCAACGTTACCTCCATGACGGTGTCGAATATCCGATGCGAAACGGTATTCCCGTCCTGTGTAAGCGATTCGATGCGGTGATAGCCTGTTTCGTCCGGCCCGAGGTTAAAAATGCGGGGCGCCGTACGCGGGTCGGGATCCGGCAACTCCCGGTTCCTTTCGGCCATCATGGAATGAGGCTGAAAGGCATTGAAATAGAGATGATAGAATACGCGGGAGAGCGTGTCCGGAGAGGTGTTGGTATATGTAAGGCGCTGACGGCCCTCCATGGCGTGCCGGTCCGGATGGACGGTGATGTCCATTTCGTAATGGACAGTTGGATTGGGGCTTTGCCTCTTCGAGTCGGAGTGCGATGGCAGCGAAATCGGGTCCGATGGTTGGTGGGCCTGCCCGCTTGACGCCGACAACAAACCGATGAGAAACAGCGAAACGGCGGGTGAAATACGGATCATCGGGTAAATCGATAGGCGGTACGTCATGCGAAATGGGTGGCGGCGGTGCGGCGCAAGACGCCGAAACACCACGAAGGGCGTATGCCTCCCCAGGATGCTTGTTCCTGAACCAGGCGTGCGTTGCAGTCCGAACCACCGGAAACGACGTGCCCGGCACGGCGTTAAGGAAGCGGGTATACGACGTATCGCATTTTTCTGAAACAACCTTCCACGACGGTGACGAAATCTGATATCATCGAACGCATTGCCACAGGTACGGGAATGACCAGAATTGAAACGGAAGCGGTCATCAACGGCTTTATTTCCTGTGTTTCGGAGGCTCTGGAATCAGGGGAAGGTATTGAACTTCGGGGGTTCGGGACCTTCCATGTCAAGTACCGGCAGCCTCGCAAGGCGCGTAATCCGCGCACGAACGAGGAAGTTCCGGTCGCGGCGCGGTATATGCCGATGTTCCGTCCTTCCAGAAGCCTGCGCAGCAGGGTGGATACGGCGGTAAGGCTCAGCCAGGGAAGCGAGATGGGCCGATCCCATGGGTAACCTGGTTTGTATGGATTGCGGCGCCCGGATCGCGGCGGATACTGACCGGTGCGAATTGTGCGGATCGTTGCGTTCCGACACCGTTGCCGCCCCGCAATCCGGAAATTCCGGTGCTTCCGGTACTTCCGAAGAAGCGAGGTTGGGCTCTCTCGGAGTGCGGGTGGCTATGCTGGTGGGCATTCCTGTGCTGATCGTGATTGCCCTTTTCATGATCACCGAGATGTCCAGGCAGCAGGTCCAGCCTGAAGTGGCTCCCACGGCCGCCATGCCTGCCGAAATGCGGAGCGCCGCCGTAATCGATGAGTTCGAGTCTATTCCTGTCGCCGGTCAGTATGCTCCCGTGGTGGATTCGCTTCAGGCGCTGGTACGCTCTGGAAACGGAACCATAACCCTGGAGGCGCAGCGGGAACTCGTCCGTTTCATGGCCGAGATCGGACGCATCGACCGGGCTGCCATCGAGCAACAGCGCCTGGCCCGCCGTACCGGGATGACGGCCGACTGGCGGCATGCCGGCACGCTTTTGTATGCATGGATGGAAGCGGTCTATAATGAGCGCAAGACCGACGTGGCGCTACTTGCCATCGAGGCATTCGGCAAGGTGCTCGAACAGAACCCGGACGATGTGGATATACGGGCCGATCTTGGCTGGGCCTATCAGTACGATCCGCAAAATCCCATGGAAGCGATCCGGCAAACGAACCTGGCCCTCGAACAGGACCCGGATCATCTCGCCGCCAATTACAACCGGGCCGTTTTTCTGCTGCGCATCAACCGGATCAACGAAGCCCTGGAGCAATTCGGTCGAGTCGTGGCCCTGGCTGAAGACGGTTCTGTATATGAGCGGCAAGCCGAAGCCTGGATACGCACTATTCGCGAGAATGCGGAAGCATCCTGATAGCCGGTTTCCGAAAGGTTCTGCGCCTCGCCTGATTTCCGGGTTTGCTTTGCTGTGGTGTGTCGGGGTGCTCCTGACGGGATGCCGACCCCCGCCGCAAGCCCGCGCCCTCGACGTATATGCCGCGGCTTCGCTGACGGATGTCATGGAAGCCCTGGCCGATACGTTTCGCGTCATGCCGGGGGGCGTGCGGGTCACGGTGAATGTGGCCGGCAGTTCGCTGCTTGCCCGTCAGATCGAGCGTGGGGCAGGCGCCGACCTGTTCGTATCCGCACACCCCGACTGGACGGAATACCTGTATGCAAAACGCCGCATTTCGCCGCCCGTCGAACTACCTGTCGCCAATCGGCTTGTACAGGTCCGGCGTCAGAATGGAAATCCTTCCGAAAACGAACGCATTGCGCTGGCCGACCCGGAACATGTGCCCGCGGGGATGTATGCACGGGAGGCGTTGCTGTGCGAAGGCCGGTGGGCCATACTCGCGCCTCGTCTCGTGCCGACGCTTGATGTTCGCGCGGCGGTTGCCGCCGTAGAGGCAGGGGCGGCGGGCTCGGCTATCGTGTATGCTTCCGACGCCGCCATGGCGCCGAAATTACAGGTGGAGGATGTGGTTTCGGAACGGTGCGATCCACAGATACGGTACACGGCGGCGGTTGTGTCGGGTAGTGCGCTTCAGGAAGACGCCCTGCGCTTCCTGGCGCTGATGCATAATCCGGCGGCGGCGCAACTCTGGCAGCGGTTTGGTTTCGGCTACGATTCCACCCGCAGCGCATCGGACAATTCATTGGAATCGTCGTCGCGCCGCTCGACGCCGCTGCCTTCGAGTAACGTCCCGCACATGCCGATCGCATCGATCAGGCCGTCCGCAAAGTGACCGCTTCGTACCCCGTCCCGGATGCGCGCCACCATATCTGTCCAGTCATCCGCGGACACCCTTGCATTGATGCCCGCATCGCCAAGCACTTCGATACGATGTTCCCATAGGGATACGAAGATCAGGACGCCGGTGCGCTCCCGCGTAGCGAACACCTCTTCTTCAACGAATGCCTTCATCGCACGGCGATGCACCGTCCGGATGATGCACTCGCGACCTGCAAGCACCCGTCCAATCGGCGGTACGAAAGCACTTAATACCCCTCCGGCTATGCCGGCGGCAAGCGCCAGCGTGGCCGTGCCCCATCCCGTGTGAAGCCACCCCAGTCCCCAGCCCTCATAGAATTGGAATACGACGGCAGTGAAAGCCAGCGCCAGTGCAGCCGCAATACCTGCGCCTTTCCATGCAATCCCGTCATACGTATCGCTGCGCGGTACGACATACGGGACGATTTCGCCCGAAGTAAGGCGCTCGGCCTCGGCTACTGCCTGCCGGATGCGCTCAAGGTCCTCGTTCGATAGCCATTCTTTCATGACAACCTGCCCGCCTGTGTGGGGGTGTTCAGATAAATTGTTTTAGTTGATGGACGCAGGGGAACGAAAAAATCCCGGATCGTCTGTCAAGTGCCTGGACGATCGGTCCGGCTCGGCAAACGGCGACGCAGCAAGGCATGCACCGTGAGGCTGGCGGCAGACAACAGGATTGCCACCAGGACCAGACGCAGTACCGCAAGTTCGCCGCCCATACGGTGTATTTCGGTAAAGATAGCCAATGGAAGCGTACGTGTTTCGGACGGAATGTTGCCCGCAAGTACAATGGTGGCGCCGAATTCGCCCAGTGCACGGGCAAAAGCGAGCACGATGCCCGCAGCAATGGCCCTGCCCGCAAGAGGGGCCGTTACATGGCGAAAGACCGCCGCGCGCGTACCGCCGTATACGTATCCGGCTTCTTCCCAGGAAGGGTCTATCTGCTCGAAGCCAACGCGCATGGTCTGCACCATCAGGGGAAAGGCGATAATGCCTGCCGCCACTGCGGCGCCGAACCATCCGAAGGCGATGCGAAGCCCGAAGGTTGCTTCCAGCCAGCCCCCGAAGACCGATTCCGGACTCAGAAGAATAAGCAGTACCCATCCCGTGACCACCGGTGGAAGCACAAGCGGCAGCTGGACGAGATTCTCCACCACAAATGATAGAGGCAACCGATTCCGTGCAAGCAGATACGCCAGCGCCACCCCGATCGGCGCCGTAATCAGGACGGCAACCGCAGCAACGCGCAACGAAAGTCCGACCGCTTCCCATTCGGCCAGCGTGAGCATGGCGCCTGTCAAAAGATGCGGGTTCACTTTAGGATACTCTGATCTTTGTGGACTTAATCAGGGTATCCTTTATTTACATGAAGCCCAATTCGAGCCGCGCCTCCTCGGACATCATGTCCGGGGTGAAAGGCGGATCGAAGGTCAAAAATACCGTCGATTCGTCCACTTCCGGGAGCATGCCGACGGCGGCCTCGACCTGTTGCGGGAGAATGTCGGCGACCGGGCAATTTGGTGCAGTCAGGGTCATCCTGACGAAGACAGACCGCTCCTTCACCCGGATCTCGTAGATGAGTCCGAGATCGTAAATGTTCACCGGAATCTCCGGGTCGTAGATGCTCTTCAGCACCTCGATGACCTTCGCTTCCAGGTCTTCCTGCGCTATGGATGTGGTTTCTTCCATGGGTCCGCCTGTGGGTAATTGCCGTGGTTTGCCGGTCTACTCTGTATTCCTGCCCTGTTTACCCGGTAGTATCGCACCCGGTTGCGTTTTATGCGCTTCCCGTGTGCGCCAGCGCAAAGAGTTTGAGTTGTTTGACCATGGAAGCGAGCCCGTTTCTGCGCGTGGACGAAAGATGATCCTTCATCCCGATCTCGTCGAGAAACTCCAGGTCGGCCTGGACGATCTCCTGTGGGGGTTGGCCGGACAGTACGCGGATCAATAACGCCACCAGGCCCTTCGTAATGAGCGCATCGCTGTCGCCTTCGTAGAAGACCAGGCCGTTTTTCATCTCCGGACGGACCCATACCTGGGCCTGACAGCCATGAATCCGGTGGGCTTCCGTTTTATACCGGTTATCGAGCGGCGGCAGTGCCTGGCCGATCTCGATGAGATATTCATACTTCCCCATCCAGTCGTCGAACAGCCCGAACTCTTCCACGATGTCGTGGGCGCGTTCCCGAATCGTTCCGTTTACCACCATGTTCGCCAGCCATGTTCCGGCGCTCAGCCAAGCATTTCCTTGACGCGCCGTACGCCGGCGGCCAGCGCGTCCACTTCGTCGAAAGTATTGTACAACGCAAAGGAAGCCCGTACCGTACCCGGTATGTCGAACCGCCTCATCAGCGGTTGCGTGCAATGATGCCCCGTTCGCACGGCAATGCCCAACCTGTCCAGGATGGTTCCTGCATCGTAGGGGTGTATGTCGCCGATCAGGAAAGAAAGCACACTCGCCTTGTCCGTTGCGGTTCCGATCAGGCGAACGCCTTCGATCTCCGACAACCGCTCGGTCGCATAAGCGAGGAGGTCCTGTTCGTATGCCGCCACGCGGTTTTGCCCCACGCCTTCCAGAAAGTCTATGGCCGAGGCGAATCCCAGCACATCGGCGATGTTCGGTGTGCCGGCCTCGAATTTGTGCGGCGGGTCGTTGTACGTCGTTTTCTCGAACGCGACCGTTTCGATCATATCGCCGCCGCCCTGCCAGGGGGGCATGGTTTCCAGATGTTCCGCTTTTGCATAAAGGATGCCGATACCGGTGGGACCGAACATCTTGTGTGAGGAAAACGCATAGAAATCGCAGTCGAGTTCCTGCACATCT
The DNA here is from genome assembly GCA_009839485.1 of Bacteroidetes bacterium SB0662_bin_6. Classification (NCBI taxonomy): domain Bacteria; kingdom Pseudomonadati; phylum Bacteroidota; species Bacteroidetes bacterium SB0662_bin_6. The sequence goes on along the minus strand of VXPQ01000058.1, from coordinate 48,951 downwards.
ATTTTCATGTGCGGCGCCGCCTGCGCTCCGTCAACGACTACGGGCACGCCCATGTCGTGCGCATGCCGGATCATGCGCTTCAGCGGATTGATGGTTCCGAGAGTATTTGACACATGGGCAATGGCCAGAAGACGGACCCGCTCGGAAAGCAGCCGCTCGAATTCCTCATAGATAATTTCGCCGGTGTCCGATACGGGGATGGCCCGTACCCGGGCGCCCTGCGCCTCGCAGAGCATTTGCCACGGAACGATGTTGGAATGATGTTCCATGTGCGAAACCAGCACCACATCGCCTTTTCCGACATGCAGGGGACCGAAGGAGGATGCCACGAGATTGATGCCTTCCGTGGTTCCCCGGGTGTACAGTACTTCGGGTTCGGAAGGGGCGTTGATGAACGCTACGACGCGCTTGCGAGCAGCTTCGTATGCATCCGTAGCTTCCCGGCTCAGGAGATGTACTCCGCGATGCACGTTACTGTGCTCCGAGGAATAGTATCGGACCAGCCGGTCAATGACAGCCTGGGGCTTCTGTGAACTGGCCGCGTTATCCAGATACACAAGGGGTTTCCCGTACACTTCGCGTGCGAGCGCCGGGAACAGGTTGCGCACCTCCGCCGGGTCGAACTTTTCCGGGATATGGTCTTGTATTGCGCCGGTGGCATTCATGGATGCCGCTTTCGTCTTATGGACAAGGCCGGTTTACAAAATGGCGACGAATACACGGTGTCTGGCAACCCGGTATACGTCCGGATTTCCCCGCATTATTCGCCAAAAAGGCGGGTAACGCGTTGGTCGAGCATTCTGCGAAGCGGCTCGATGGATATGCGGTCAAGAATATCTCCCGCAAACGCATGCAGCAGGAGGCCCTGCGCCTGTTGTTTGGTCATTCCCCGGGAACGCAGGTAAAACAAGGCTTCGGGATCAAGTTGGCCCGTGGTGGCGCCGTGGCTGCATTTTACGTCATCCGCGTAAATCTCCAGTTCCGGTTTGGCGTTCATCGTGGCCTCGTTTGTGAGCACGATGGTTTTGTTTTCCTGAAAGGCATTGATGCGCTGTGCGTCCTGCCGCACGAAGACCTTGCCATTGAATACGCCGGAAGCGCGGTCATTCAGGATACCCTTGTATAGTTCGTTGCTGACGCAGTCCGGCTGGGCATGATCCACGAGGGTACGGTTGTCCACTTGCGTGTTGCCGCCGGGCAGGAACAGGCCATACAGGTGCGTTTCGCAATGCGGGGCATTGGGCAGCACATTCAGATTGTTCCGGACCACGGCGCCGGTAAGCGTTACGGTCGTTGCCGTGAAGGTACTTGCCGTTTCCTGGTAGACATGCGTGGTCGAAACGACGGCATTGTCATTGCCCGGATCCTGCACGAGATACATTTCCACCATGGCCCGCTCGCCGACGAATGCCTCGGTGACGACATTCGTGAAGGTTGCTTCGCTGGTGAGGGTGCAGGAGGTGTCGATAATCTTCGCTTGCGCGTTTTCCTCGAATACGAGCAGGTGGCGGGGCTGCAGGAACAGGCGCTCGTTCGTCTTCTGCAGATTGATTACGTGGATTGGTTTTTCGATGATCTTTCCTTTGGGGACATATATGAAAAGTCCATCGCTCGCGAACGCTGTGTTGAGCGCGGTAAAGCTTTCCTCTTCCCAGGCCGCGTAGTGCCCGAAATGCCTGCGCAGGATATCCGGGTGCGTGGATGCAGCCGTTCCCAGTCCGCTGATCGCAACACCCTCCGGGAGGTTGCCGATAAGGGCATGTTCGCCAGCAAAACGCCCATTGACGAGTACGACGATATGTGCATCGAGCCCGGCGAGCGCGCACTGCACGGTTTCAGCGGCCTCGGGATCGGGCGTTGAATCTCCGGCAGATACGGCAAAGCCGCGAGCAAGCACCTCCGGAATGTGCGTATACTTCCAGGCTTCGTTCTTCCGGGAGGGAATGCCCAATTCCTGAAAGCGCTCAATAGCCCGTCGCTGGAACCCCTGCATGGCATTGAGGGGCGCCAGGCCGTTTACAGCCACCGATGCATTTCCCGGCGGCGCAGGACCTGCATATGCTTCGAATGCATCCACGAACGATGCTTCAAGGGATGTGATTTTACGGGAATTCGACATAGTAGCAACCTGTCAAAATGTGTACGATCGGTTGCCGGAGCTATACCGCCACGGTTTCTTCCCGAATCCAGTCGTACCCTTTTTCCTCCAGATCAAGGGCGAGCTCCTTGCCTCCGGACCGGACGATTCGGCCATCCACCATCACATGAACCGCATCGGGAATGATGTAATTGAGAAGCCGCTGGTAATGGGTAATGACGACAAAGGACCGGTCGCTGCGCCGGAGCGCATTGACGCCGTCCGCAACGGTCCGCAATGCATCGATATCCAGTCCCGAATCCGTTTCATCCATGATCGCGAGACGCGGTGCGAGCATGGCGAGTTGGAAAATCTCGTTTCGTTTTTTCTCCCCACCCGAAAAACCGTCGTTTACTGAACGGCTCATGAGTTGCGGGTCCAGGTCTACGAGGGCGGCGCATTCTTTCATTTGCTTCAGGAACGCGCCTGCCGAAAGCGGTTCTTCCCCACGGTATTCCCGCTGCTGGTTGAGCGCCTGCCGCAGGAAGTTATTCATGCTGACCCCCGGCAATTCGACCGGATATTGAAAGGCCAGAAAAACCCCCTCGAGGGCGCGTTCGTCAGGCTCCATCTCCAGCAGGTCTTGCCCCTGGTACAGGACGTTCCCGTCCGTCACCTCGAATTCTTCTCGTCCGGCAAGCACAGACGCGAGCGTACTTTTTCCCGACCCGTTCGGCCCCATGATTGCATGCACTTCGCCTGCGGCGACCGTCAGATCGACCCCCTTGAGGATGTTCTGCTCCTCGATTCGGGCATGCAGATTATTGATTTGAAGAATTGCCATGTTTGAATGATTTCCGCGTTTCGCGCATCTTATGTATGAAAGGGGGCGGGCGTCATGCAGGAAGAATCACCGCGCAGGCATTGCTTATCCTACCGATCCTTCAAGCTCGATGTCCAGCAGTTTTTGCGCCTCTACGGCAAACTCCATGGGAAGTTTTGCAAGAATTTCCTTGCAAAATCCATTGACGATGAGTTTGATGGCGGCTTCTTCTCCGATGCCCCGCTGGAAGCAGTAGAACATCTGGTCTTCCCCTATTTTCGAGGTGGTGGCTTCATGTTCCACCTGTGCCGAGGGATTTTTGATTTCTATATAGGGGAAGGTATGCGCTCCGCACCGATCTCCAAGCAGCATCGAGTCGCATTGGGAGAAATTCCGCGCATTTTCGGCGCCCTTGTTGATTTTTACCAGCCCCCGGTAGGAGTTATTGCTGCGCCCCCCGGATATCCCCTTCGAGATAATGGTGCTTTTCGTATTTTTTCCCAGATGCACCATCTTGGTGCCCGTATCGGCCTGCTGCCGTCCTTTGGTGAAAGCCACCGAGTAGAATTCTCCCACAGACCGGTCTCCTTTCAGAATCACGCTGGGATATTTCCATGTGATGGCCGATCCGGTTTCAAGCTGCGTCCAGGATATCTTTGCGTGGTCACCCTTGCAGATACCCCGCTTGGTGACAAAGTTGAACACTCCCCCGCGCCCCTCATTGTCGCCGGGATACCAATTCTGAATGGTCGAGTATTTCACTTCTGCGTGGGCCTCGGCAACGATTTCCACGACTGCGGCATGCAACTGGTTTTCGTCGCGCATCGGGGCCGTGCAACCTTCGAGATAGCTTACGTAGCTGCCTTCTTCGGCCACGATGAGCGTACGCTCGAATTGCCCCGTACCTGCCTGATTGATCCGGAAATACGTCGAAAGCTCCATGGGGCAGCGGACGCCTTTCGGGATGTAGCAAAAGGAACCGTCGGAGAACACTGCCGCGTTCAGCGAGGCATAGAAGTTATCCGTGTACGGGACCACGGACCCCATGTATTTCTGCACCAGTTCGGGATGCTCCTGTACGGCTTCTCCAAACGAGCAGAAGATAATGCCCTGCTCGGCCAGTTCCTCTTTGAAGGTCGTGTGGACAGACACGCTATCGAGGACGGCATCCACCGCTACGCCGGCCAGTTTTTCCTGTTCGGCCAACGGGATACCCAGCCGCTCGAACGTTTCCAGCAAATCCGGATCGACCTCGTCGAGGCTTTCATACCGCGGCTTCTTGCTCGGCGACGAGTAATACGTGATATTCCGGAAATCCGGTGCCGTATACTTCAAATGCGGCCAGCGCGGGTATTTTTCCGCCGGATTGGAGGCCAGTTTTTCCCAATGCCGCCATGCCCGCAAACGCCATTCAAGCAGCCACTCCGGCTCGTCTTTCTTGGCGGAAATCAGACGAATAACCTCTTCGTCAAGGCCTTTCGGTATCGTATCGGCCTCGACGTTCGTTTCCCAGCCGTATTTGTACTCACCGGCAGCGACTTCGTGCAGAAACTCTGTTTGCGTGGTGGGCATGGATCAGCAGAGAAAAATCGTTGGGCGCGAACCGCGCAAGAACAGGGAAAAAACAAGTACGTTTGCAACCGAACAGGGTTCGTTTCGTTCCTGTCTTCACCGAGTGTTAACGGATGCTTTGATCAAAGTGGAATTGATCAGAGCGTCTTAACGTGACTTGCTGCTTATCGCATTCGTCGTTTCCATGGAATCTGTACGCATTACCGAGCGCGCCCTGACACAACTCCTCACCGTAGCCGAAGGAGAGGGAGTGGACTTGTCCGCAACGATGCTGCGGGTTGCCGTAGTTCCGGGCGGGTGCTCGGGACTTACGTACGATCTGGGTTGGGATACGGTTCGGCAGCAAGGCGACCAGGTAATCGAGGTGGACGGCTTATCCGTCGTCCTTGATCGGCGCAGCGCGGCTTGTCTGGATGGCACCGAGCTTGATTTTACGGACGGCCTCGAAGGAAAAGGATTTTATTTTACCAATCCGCAAGCGGCCCGGACCTGTGCATGCGGTGAAAGTTTTGGATTATAAAATACTCTGATCAAGTCCGCCAATAGGGTGAAAGGCGCCGGCGAATAATCTCGCTACAAGCCGGTTTCCGCATCGTGTCGAATCCAATGCACGCGTTCCCCTTCCACGAGGCCGTAGCGATCCGCAAACCCTGCCGGCACCTCGATTACATATTGTGCCGGAACGTCCGAGCGAATGAGGTCGGATGTAAAGGGGCGATTGTATTTATCGATATCGACCACCGTCGAGTCGCTTCCTGTGAACAGCAAGTCCAGTGCGAGCGGCGTGTTCGACATGTGAAAAATCTGCATGGTTTCCCGTTCGAAAAGAAAGAGCATGCCGCTCTTTTCGGGCAGGGAAGGCCGTTGCATAAGCCCTCGTATACGTGCGGAGTCCGATTCGGCGATTTCTATGTCGATGGTGACCACCTCTTCCCCGCCTCGAAAAAACGTCAGGTCGCCGTCATCCCGGAACGGGATGGAAGGGAAGTTTTCTTCCGCGTATTCTGTGGCGCGGGAAGACGACTCATTGCCGCAGGCCGCGATCGTTACGGCCAGCAGAAAGAAGCAAATATATCGTGTCATCGACACAATCTGCGAAATGTTATTTCTATTTTACGCGGGAAACGTACACGCGGAATTTCTTCGCGTCTGAACCGCGCAGCCGGCGGGATTGGATCTTCAGGTGCTTACCTCCTTTGACGTTGCGCGCTACATAGCCCCGCAGATTCGTTACGTCCGTTACGGATAGGGCCTCTATGCGCAGCACATCGTTTCCTGATAACCCTTCAATATGCTTTACGAGCGGATCGAATTTGGAACTGCGCCCCCGGCCTGAATCGGCCCTGGAACGGAGTTTGCTCAGAAGCGCGTCGGCTTCGTCCTTGTACATGGTTGTTGTATAGAATGTCATAGGAGATGGCCGGTGTAATCATAAGGAACATGCGAATCCAGGAAGCGGCTAAATGAGCGTAAATAGTCTTGACAGAACAATTCCGCTGCCTTATCGCGCATCGAAAATGCGTCAAACCACCGCTTCTTTTCCGATAATATAGGTATGTAAAGTACGCAGTGCAAGAACGAAGAGCATTCGTGCATTCCGAAATAATCCAAATTATTTGTTGTAGTCGATGATTTCTTGCCTTGTGTATTTGTATTTCGTTACCTATACTCATAAACCACGGAGGGATGTTACCAATTAAGATGGATTCTGCGTATGCAGGTAGCTTCTTAGCGTCGCCCCGTTTTTTTGTAGGACTTAATCAGAGTATCCTGTCCGCACTGTATCGCCAACCCCCAACCAACCTGCATACTGCACAATGGCAAAGAAAAAAGCCGGCCAATTTTCCGTCGAGGTTCTATCTTCCGAACAGGCAAAGGCAGAAATGTCCCGCGCCACGAGGAAGGGCCGTTCTTCCAAGTATGATTCCATCGGGCGTGCTGCGGAACGCCTGACGGGGGACACGGTGCTCAAGGTCAAACTGGAGAAGAAAGAGGTGCAGCCGTTGCGTACATATCTCCGGAAAAAATTTGAAGACAAATATGTGCTCAAGACTGCATCAACCGGTAAAGAGGGCACCTTTACGGGATTTATCTTTCTTGCTTCCTGATAGTGCGGGATTGGTTTTTGCGGATCCTTTCTGTGTCGACCGCTCGACTCCATGACGCTTCCTGATGGAGTGCGTATGAATGACGATTATCCTGCATAGTATTAAAAGGCCCTAGTTGGCCGTTGAGGATTTTTTCTTCAGTGCCTCGATAAAGGCGGGCAGTACCTCATACAGATCACCTGTAATTCCATAGGTCGCATGACGAAAAACGGGTGCGTCGGCGTCCTTGTTAATGGCGATCACGGCTCGGCTGCCGGACATCCCTGCCACATGTTGCAGGGCTCCTGAGATGCCAACCGCAATGTACACGTCCGGAGAAACGGTTTTTCCGGTTTGTCCGATCAGGGACGAGGGTGGAAAAAGTCCGGCCTCGATGGCGCCTCGCGACGCGCCGATTGCTGCTCCCAAAAGCGCCGCAAGTTCTTCGACCAGCCGTTTGCCTTCCTTGTCGCGCACCCCGCGCCCCGCGGCCACCACCACGGATGCTTCCGACAAGTCAATCCCCCCGGAAGCTGCTTTTACTACCTCGCGTAATGTTTTCCCGGAAACCTTCTCATCGAATGCGAACGGGACATTCCGGACGTGCTGGGAGGAGGGCTCAGACTTCTCGGAGGCGGCGTACGAACCGGCCCGCAGCGATACCAGCACGGGGCTGCCTTCTGCCCGAACATGAGCTATGAAACCGGCGGTGAATACGGGGCGTTGCGCCGTAACCGCACCATCAAGTACGTCGAAGCCGGATACATCAGGAAGCGCCGGTGCAGAAATCCGTACAGCCAGCGCCCCCAGGATTTCCTTCACGCTTTCCTCGGAAGGAAGCACGACCACATCAGGGGCAGCCTGTCCGATAATGCCGGCGAGCGCCGCGGTCAGAGGCGCACTCAGGGGCATTCCGGGTGGAGATGCAAATGCCGTATCGGTTACGGCGAACACCTCCTCTACTCCGTAACGGGCCAATTCCTCGAAATACGCACCGGGATTATCGGACATGACGGCAGCAGCTACCGTACTTCCATGACGTTTCCCGGCGATTTCCCGGCAGCGCGAGAGCGCTTCCAGCGACAGGCGCGTGATGCGGCCGGCGCGGATTTCAGCAAAGGTGAGCAGGCGCGCCATCTTATGCTGCGGGCGGGCCGCTTTTTACGAAAGGTACAAGGACCTCGATTGCTTCATCCCACCCTTCTTCCAGCATGCGGACCTCCGGGCGACCGGGCATCGCGTCGTAGCGCTGCACCTGCACTCGGGGGATTCCGGCAGGCAGCGAGACAATTTTTACATCGATCGGCTTCTTCCGCGCTCCCATGATTCCCTTTATATTCGGAATGCGCGGATCACACATATTGTTGGAGCAGGACACTATGCAGGGCGTCTCTATACGCGTAATTTCCTGGTTTGCGTCTCCTTGCCTGGTTACAAGGAGACCTTTTCCGCCGCGTTCATCTCCGTCCCTCTCCAGCGCAATGACATTTCCGATGAAGGGAAGCCCCAGTAATTCGGCGAGCATGGCGGGGGTCAACCCTGCATCGGTGTCCTGCGCCTGCTTGCCGCACGCGATGACGTCGAACGTCTCCTTACTGAAGTGGTCCGCAAGAAGCCGTGCACAGGCCTGTGCGTCAGGAAGGGTGTCCGGCACAGCCTCGGGGGGCGTCGCACGGTCCTTGACCTGGATATGCACTGCGGATGCGGCTCCCATCGCAAGCACCTTGCGCAACGCTTCCTGCGCCTCGGGCGGACCTATCAACACGGCGTGTACTTCGCCGCCGTATTTTTCGGTAAAGGCGATGGCGCCTTCCGCCGCCGAGGCGTCATACGCATTCAGCACCATGCGTCCGGCGCTCGTATCGATGCGCCCTTCCTGCAGGCGCAGTGGGGACGTCACATCGGGCACCTGTTTGACGCAAACAATAAACTTCATATCCGCTATCTTTTGACCAATAAAACCATGAACGACACGAATGGCCCCGTGTTCGTACCATGCCTGTTCATGCAGCCCCTGACACAACCCGACCATGAAGATAGTTCGTTTCCTGTTTGTCCTTGCCGTTTGTGCGGTTTCCGTACTGATCGCCGCTCCGCGCGCTTGTGCGCAGGATGCGGATCCGGCTCCGGCAAAGTCCCCCCGTTACGGAATGAGTATCAATGCCCTGTACAGTACCCCGCAGGGCGTGGGCCTGGGTATCCGGGGGCGGGCTTCCATGCCGATCAACGCGAACATTTCCACTGGGCTGGATCTCGGTTTCACGGGGTTCGTACTCGAAGGATGGCGCGGCGCCGATTATCTTTTCGAACCGCAGATATCCCTTATTATCACTCCGCCGCCGACCCGGCTGCGCGCAGGGTATATTTTCCTTGGGATGGGCGGCTATCTGCCGCTTGCCGGCAACAGGGACACGAGCGGTCCTACCATTCATATCGGGCTCGGGCGTGCGCATGGATTTGGAGAATCCGCCGTGTTTTACGAAATCAATCCGGCGCTTATCATCGGCAGCGAGAAACTGGGTTTTCTGTTGCCTGTACGGTTAGGCATCATCTTTTGAGTGGCGTCTTTATACCTCCATATCCCTTTCTGCACGCAACGCTGCATCTACTGCGATTTCTATTTTACGACGACGCGATCGTCCCGGACGCCTTTTCTGAAGGCCATGCATACCGAACTGGCGCATTATGCGGCGGAATATGCCTGGCGCGAACCCATCGAAACCATTTATTTCGGAGGCGGCACCCCGTCGCTTCTGCCCGCCCGCGATCTGGCCGATTTGCTGGATACGATTCGCCGTTCTTTCCAAACCAGTGATGTGTGCGAAACGACGCTGGAGATGAATCCCGACGATGCGGAGCCCGACTATCTGCGGGCGCTCCGTTCCCTCGGGTTCGACCGGCTGAGCATCGGCGTACAATCTTTTTACGAGACGGATCTGACGTTCCTGAACCGGAGTCATACCCCGGAACAGGCCGTACAGGCTATAGAACAGGCGCAGGAGGCGGGTTTCGACAATCTGTCCGTCGATCTGATTTTCGGTATCCCCGACCAGCCGGAGGAATACTGGTACGCCAATGTACAGAAACTGAGCCGGCTGGGCGTACCGCATCTCTCCACGTACGGGCTCACCATAGAGGAACGCACGCCGCTTTACAAGATGGTGACGCAGGGGCGCGTGATGCCTGCTCCGGAGGAGGAATTCGCGGCGCGATACCGGTTCACGATGGATTTTATGCGGGAGCGCGGCTATGAGCACTACGAAATATCGAGCTTTGCCCTGCCGGGCATGCGATCCCGTCACAACGAGATATACTGGCGGCACGCCAATTATCTCGGATTCGGTCCGTCCGCCCATTCGTTCTGGTGGGATGGACGGAGTGAAGCAGGCGGGGGATCAGGGTCTGCGGAACAGACCGGGACGGATGGAGAGGAAGCGGGTAATGGAGCGGTCCAAACGGGTACGGAGAACGGATCGGCCCGCCAACCTGTTACGGGCGCCCGCCGGTGGTACAACGAGGCCAACCTGCGAAAGTACGAAGCGCTTGTGCAGCAGCGCGTACCTCCTGTAGGGGGCGAGGATGCCCTGTCGCTGGAAATGCTGGCGAACGAGTATATCTTTCTGCGGCTGCGTACCTCGGACGGGCTGGACGTACACCGGCTGAAACGGATATACGGTATGGATCTTTTATCCGGAAAGCCTGACCTGCTGACCGCGCTTGAGGCTGAAGGCTATATCGAGTGGTCCGGGAACGGCTATCTCTGCCTCACGGATGCAGGGAAACTGGTGTGCGATTCGGTGGTGGAGGGGTTGGTGGGGTGAGGAGATCCATACCGGCAATGCGTGGCTTCCGGTCCTGGGAGTATTACTCCTGAGCCATAACGGTGGAGCAGGTTACCTGAACCCCTTCATTTTTGGCATCTACGCTCTCGCCGGCCGCACAAAACGCGCAAGGATCGCTCCGGCAAGCGTCCAGGCGATGATGTCGTACGCTGCCATCCAGACGAAGAAGGTCCACGGGGTGCGCCACCATATCGGCCATGCCAGATCGGACCAGAATGCAACGGCAACTCCCGCCAATACCACAAACAGCACCCGATTCCGCCAGGTCGGCAGGCTCGGCAAGAGCATGCGCAGCAACATGCCGATGAGCAGCGCCGTAATGAGCATGTGTATGAAGCCGCCGATCATCATGGAAGGGGGCATCATGGATTCGCCCTGCATGCGAATGAACAGGAAAGCGAGCGGCCCGGCTTCATGTCGCGCTACGGCTTCGGCGTCGTCGGCGCCTGCGGGATAGGGTACGTAATACGCGCCCGTTTCGGGGATGCTTTCGGAGAGGTATTGCTGCAGTGCCGCCTGATCGGGGTGGATGTGCATCCCGGGAGTGGGGATCAGGCCCCAGAAAACGAATCCCCATGCGAACAGAACGACAGCGGCGAGAAGGGCTCCCAAAGCAAGGTTTTTCATAGTGTTCTCCCGTTCGTTTTACCGGATAGATAAGATGGATGTGCATCGAAAGGCGCAAACAATAAAAACGCTTCCGCACACAAGCGCAAGGCATGCCGTGTGAAAGATGCGGTCTGTACTGATTGGAATGTGCGGGAATATGGAGCAGGCTTCGGGCATTGCCTGTACTTTGGAAACACGCCGGGACGAAATGCTTATTTTTCCGGGCGCGTTTTTATCCGCCGAAAGCATTGCATGCAATCCTTTCTGCCTGATTTCGGCGGATACAGAGAAGACCTTGACCAAAGTATTACCCATGTTGATTATCCGGCACGCTATCTCCCGCGACGATGTATTCCTCGGCATGGTCCGCGCCGAAGGGATCGAAACAGCCCGGTACCCGGAAGATTTCGATGCCCGTTTGCAGCAAGTGGTTGCCGAGCGGGCGGCTCCTCTTGGCGAGATCGAAGAAGCAAGGCGCGCCGCAGCCCGCAATATCCTTCGGAACGGGTCCTACAAACCCACGGGTCGGGGCAAACCGGCTTCCGAATATCTTTTGCGTGCTGCCTCGCAACCGGAATATGTGTTTCCGCGCATCAATGCTCCGGTGGATATATGCAACTACCTCAGCCTCCGGTGCGTCCTGCCTATATCCTTATGGGACCTCGACCGGGCAGCTTCGGACCAGTACGTTTTCCGGCTGGGCCGGGAAGGGGAGGGGTTCGCGTTCAATCATGCCGGGCAGCGGATCGATGTGAAGGACCTGCTTTGCGGATGCCGCGTTGCGGGAAACGATTCTGATGCTGCCTCATCCGACGGAGAACCCATCGTCAATCCCGTTCGGGACAGCATGGCTACGAAGACGACCCCGGACACGCGTCGCATCGCTGCCTGTGTGTATGCCCCGTCTGCAGCAATGTCTGAAGAGGCACTGCAGGAAATGTGCGAAGAGTTCGCTGCGCTGTTGTCGGCGTGCGGAACGGATACGCAGACGGCTTGCGGCGTGGTTTTGCCGCAAGCGGTTGTCGAAATGTAGGGACCGGTCCCCGGCACGGTATTTGTTGGCAAATGCAAGAAGAAGCGGAAGTTTTTTAGCGCCGGTCGGCCTGCGGCTCCATGTCTTGCAGGCTCCGCGCTTGCTCCGGTCATTGCATTTGCAGGCAACCCTGAACGCACGCCCCATGAAATACGCGCTTTTTCCTGTGTTATTGATTCTCTGCACCGGTTGCGGGACGCTGGCTACATCCGGAACAGAGGAAATGCCGGCATACATTCATCGGGTGGCGCCTGAAGCAGACGGTAGACACATAACGTCTACGGCTGTGGACAACGACGATCTGCAGGCCAGGCTGTCCGAGTATCCGAAAAAGGCATTGGTCACCCGGGTTGCCGCACAGGATTCCCCCTCTGCGGATATTCCGGACGAGGCTTTCCTTGACGAGAACTATCAGGCTATCAGCCTGCTCTCGATCGAACCGGAAGGCCCGGTGACGCCTTTGCCAACGCCTGAGCAGCCGCGAGAACTCATGACGGATTATCCTGCAGGCCCGACGTGGATCGAGAGAAGCGGCTTCCTTGATTACATGATTCCGGTTATTTTTGATCTGATTGATTGGGGCGGAGGCATATTAATAGAATCGTTGTCGGGGAGTAAGAAAAAAGTCTCCGGGAAGTCCCGTCGGAGCAGCGGGCGTTCCGGAGGCAAGGCGAACCGGACACGGTCGAAACGCACGTCGAACAAGGGTTCCTCACGAGGGCGGGGGCGTCGATAACCCTCACGGAACGCGGCGGGATATCACCCGGGGATATGCCACAGCGCGCCCCGTCCGGTACAGGTCAAGGCGCAAAAGAGGTCACCCATCCACTTTTTTGTACATTTTGCGGAAACCCGGCGGGACATGGTGCTTATGCCTTTGGCCAGACATCGTTTTTTCTGAACTCTGAGCGAAGGTATTTACATGCCCTCTCCACCTCTGAACCCCGACGACGCGTATCTCCTCGAGTCCCTGCTGGCGGAGGAAGACCGTCTGATCATGGAATCGGCCCGGGAGTATGCGCAGTCGCAACTGGAACCGCGCGCCCTCGAAGGCAATCAGGACGAGGTGTTTCATGAGGAAATTGCCCGCGAGATGGGAGAGCTTGGCCTTCTCGGCGCCGCCATCCCGGAGGAATACGGCGGCGCGGGCGCGAGCCATACGGCGTACGGCCTCATTGCGCGCGAACTCGAACGGGTGGATTCGGCCTATCGCTCGTTTGCGTCGGTACAGAGTTCGCTCGTCATGCACCCCATCTGGCTTTTCGGCACGGAGGAACAGCGGCAGCGACTTCTGCCGCTGCTGGCGTCCGGCGAGTACGTTGGCTGTTTCGGGTTGACCGAACCGGATCATGGTTCGGACCCCGGCTCCATGGAGGCGTCGGCGCTCAGGACGAGCGGGGGCTGGGTGCTGAATGGCGCCAAGGCATGGATCACGAATGCATCCGTTGCGGATATTGCGGTGGTATGGGCGAAAGCCCGCGAAAACAAGGGAGAGCAGGGACGTATCCGGGGATTTCTGCTCGAACGCGGCATGGAGGGGTTTTCCACGCCGAAAACGCACCACAAGATGTCGTTGCGCGCCTCCATCACGGGAGAGATTGTGATGGAAGATGTGTTTGTCCCCGACGAGAATGCGTTTCCGGATATCGAGGGGTTGCGCGGGCCGTTCGAATGCTTGAACAGCGCCCGGTTCGGCATCGTGTTCGGAGCGCTGGGCGCTGCGGAAGATTGTTTCCGGCGCGCTCGCCGCTACGTGAGCGAGCGGCGGCAATTCGGCCATTCGCTTGCTTCCATGCAGCTCGTCCAGACGAAGCTGGCGCACATGCTGACGGAAATTACCCAGATGCAGTTGCTGGCCTGGCGTTTGGGAGCGCTCAAGGACGAGGGGCGGCTGGCGCCCGCCATGATTTCGCTGGCCAAGCGCAACAATTGCAACAAGGCCCTCGAGATCGCCCGGATGGCGCGCGACATGCTGGGAGGCAATGGGATTTCCGGGGAATACCGCGTGATTCACCACATGGTGAACCTCGAGAGCGTCAATACCTACGAAGGCACGTACGACATCCACGGCCTCATTCTGGGCCGCGAACTGACCGGCATCCAGGCCTTCGTGCCCCGGGGCAACGAGGGATAGCGGTTGAATTCCGCCGCTGCGCGTACCTTTCCTTACCTGTTTATGCCTCGTTCAGCGCTTCCTGCGCCGCCGCAAGCCGGGCTATGGGCACGCGGAAAGGCGAGCAGGAGACATAGTCGAGTCCGATCCGGTAGCAGAATCCGATCGAGGAAGGCTCGCCGCCGTGTTCGCCGCAGATGCCGACCTTGAGATCGCTGCGTGTTGCCCGCCCGCGTTCGGTGCCCATTTGCACGAGCTGCCCGATTCCCTTCTGGTCCAGCGACTGGAACGGATCGTCCGGGAGAATTTTGGATTCCACATAGTAGGGCAGGAATTTCCCGGCGTCGTCCCGGCTGTACCCGAAGCCCATCTGGGTCAGGTCGTTTGTCCCGAAGGAGAAGAAATCCGCTTCCCGGGCGATTTCGTCGGCGACCAGCGCGGCGCGTGGCACCTCGATCATGGTGCCCACCAGGTAATCGACGGAGGCGCCCTTTGCAGCGAAGATATCCGCCGCGGTCCGGTTGATCACCGCCTTCTGATTCGCAAACTCCTCCAGCGTACCGGTGAGAGGCACCATGATTTCGGGAAGCACTTCGATACCTTCTTCCGCGAGCTCGACTGCTGCTTCCAGAATGGCGCGGGTTTGCATCTCCGTGATTTCCGGGTAGGTGATGCCCAGGCGGCAACCCCGGTGTCCCAACATGGGATTGAATTCGTGCAGAAACGCCACTTTCGCCTTTACGTCCTCAAGACTGATGCCGAGACTGTCCGCCATCTCTTTCTCCCCGGCTTCGTCGTGCGGCAGGAATTCGTGCAGGGGCGGGTCCAGCAGACGTACCGTCACCGGCTTGCCGGCCATGGCCCGGAAAATCCCCAGAAAATCTTCTTTCTGGTAGGGAAGGAGCTTGGCCAGCGCCTTGCGCCGGTCCTTTTCGGATTCCGCCAGGATCATTTCCCGGACCGCCTGAATGCGTCCTCCTTCGAAGAACATGTGCTCGGTACGGCACAGGCCGATCCCCTCGGCGCCAAACTCGATCGCCTTGGCGGCGTCCGCCGGCGCGTCGGCGTTCGTACGCACCTTCATGGTGCGGAATTCGTCGGCCCATTCCATGAACTGCCCGAAGGCGCCGCCCATCTCCGGTTCGACCAGCGGCTGCTTCCCGGAAATCACTTCGCCGGTGGTTCCGTTGATGGAGAGCCAGTCGCCTTCCTCAAAAGTGGCCTTGCCGTTCGTGAAGGATTTCTCCCGGTAGTTGATCACAATCTCGTTACAGCCCGCCACACAGGGTTTGCCCCAGCCCCGGGCTACGACGGCGGCGTGCGAGGTCATACCGCCCCGCGATGTCAGGATACCCTCGGCGGCGTCCATGCCCCCCACATCTTCCGGGCTGGTCTCGATGCGCACCAGGATGACCTGTTTGCCGTCCGCTTTCCAGGCTTCGGCCTCGTCGGCGGAAAAAACGACCTGGCCGACGGCGGCGCCCGGCGATGCCGGCAGCCCCTGTCCGATCACGTCGCTCTTGTAGGCATCCATGTCCTTGAATTGCGGATGCAGCACCTGATTCAGATGATTCGGTTCCACAAGGTCCCGCACCGCCGTTTTCTTGTCTACCAGTCCTTCCCGCACCATATCCACCGCAATGGTCACCGCAGCCGTACCGGTCCGTTTCCCGCTGCGCGTTTGCAGGATGAAGAGCCGGTTATCCTGCACCGTGAACTCGATATCCTGCATGTCCTGATAATGTTTTTCGAGCCCGTCGGTGACTTCGAGCAGTTCCTTGTAGGCGTCGGGAAAATGATCCGCCATCCGGCTGATGTCTTCGGGCGTACGGATACCGGCTACGACATCCTCCCCCTGCGCATTCACCAGGAATTCGCCGTACAGGACGTGCTCTCCGGTGGAGGGGTCGCGCGTAAAGCAAACACCCGTTCCGCTGTTCGGCCCCATATTGCCGTAGACCATGGCCTGCACGTTTACCGCGGTGCCCAGCAATCCCGAGATCTTGTTGATGCGCCGGTATTTGACAGCCCGTTCCGCATCCCAGGAAGAAAAGACGGCGTTGACGGCGAATCGGAGTTGCTCCCGGGGGTCCTCGGGAAACATGTGGCTTGTGTTCTGCCGGTAGATCGCCTTGTAGCGCTCCACCAGCACCTTAAGGTCGTCGCCCGAGAGGTCCACATCGTTTTCGACGCCCCGCTCTTTCTTGAGCGCTTCGATCGCTTCCTCGAAATGTTCGTGCGGGACGCCGACCACGACATCGCCAAACATATCGATGAACCGGCGATAGGCGTCATAGGCGAAACGCACGTTGCCGGTGCGGCGGGCCAGTCCTTCCGCGACCTCGTCGTTCATGCCCAGATTCAGCACGGTATCCATCATGCCCGGCATGGAGATCGCGGCGCCGCTGCGGACGGAAACAAGCAGCGGATTATCCGGATCGCCCAGCCCGGCCTGCATGTCGTCCTCGAGACGGGCAATAGCTTCTTCGATTTGTTCTTCCAATCCCTCGGGCCAGGTGTGTCCCTCCGAGGAATAATACTGGCAGGCCTCGGTGGAGATGGTGCATCCCGGGGGCACCGGCAGGCCGATGGCGCTCATCTCAGCCAGGTTGGCTCCCTTGCCCCCCAACAGGGATTTCATGCTTCGGTCGCCTTCCGCACGGCCTCCCCCGAAACTGTATACATATTTGATTGCTTGCGCGGTATCGGTTTGTGCGTTCGTTTTCATGTGCAGAAGGCTGGTTGCAAATCAAGCGTTTCAGGCGGATATCCAGGCCCCGCCCAGGGTTTTTGTACGGGTTGCCGCAGAAGTGTCCCTGCTGCCAGGCCGAAAAAAAGGCCTATCCCGGTAAATTACGAAATATCTTGTAAACAGTCGAGCAGCCATGTCTTCGTGGATTTGTCCGTTTGCTGTATCCGGGAACGATGCAGGGGGGATGGCGTGAGAGGGCGCGCATCCCATAGAAGTTCACACGCATAACGTTTTTTCCGAATGAAGCGACTGGTTGTCGTCGAATCTCCCACCAAAGCCCGGACAATCCGGAATTTTCTGCCGGCGGATTGCCAGGTGGAGGCAAGCATGGGGCACATACGGGATCTGCCCCAGTCCGCCTCCGAAATACCGAAGGCCCGCCGGGAGCAACTGTGGGAGCACTACGGTGTGGACGTGACCAAAGGGTTTGCTCCCGTTTATGTGGTTTCGCCCGAGAAAAAAAAGGTCGTGGAGCGGTTGCGCAAGGCGATCAAGTCGGCTGATGAGTTGTATATCGCTACGGACGAAGACCGTGAAGGCGAATCGATAGGGTGGCATATCGTCGAGGTGCTGGCGCCCACGATTCCCGTGCGGCGCATGGTGTTTCACGAAATCACGCGGTCTGCCATCCAGCGCGCACTGGAGGAAACGAGAGGCATCGATCGAAGCCTTGTGGATGCGCAAGAGACGCGCCGTATACTCGATCGTCTGGTCGGATACAGCATATCCCCGCTTCTCTGGCGCAAAATCGCCAAGGGCCTGTCGGCCGGGCGCGTACAGAGCGTGGCGACCCGGTTGCTTGTGAATCGGGAGAAAGAGCGGATGGCTTTTGTACCGGCGCTCTGGCTTGACCTGAAGGCTCTTCTCGCGGTACGGGGGGAGACATTCACCGCGGAGATGACGCATTACGGAGGGGTCCGGCTCGCCGTGGGCAAGGACTTCGACGATCATACCGGACAACTCAGGGAGGGCCTCGTTCCCGGTAAGGATCTGCTTCTGCTGGGGGAAGAGCAGGCCGGGGCGCTGGTTGCCTCGCTGCCGAACCGGACATGGCGCGTGGTCCGGGTAGAGGATCGGGTATCTTCCCAATCTCCTTATCCCCCTTTTATCACGTCCACGCTGCAACAGGAAGGAAGCCGCAAACTGGGCCTTTCTGCGCGCCGGACCATGCAAATCGCGCAGCGCCTCTACGAGCAGGGACTGATCACCTATATGCGGACCGACTCGACCCAGCTTTCGGACGAGGCCATACGTGGAAGCCGGAAGGCGGTCGAAAGGCGGTACGGCAAGGAATATCTGAGTCCGAAACCCAGACGCTATCGGAGCAAGGTCGCGAATGCCCAGGAAGCGCATGAGGCGATTCGACCTGCCGGCAGCGCCATGAAAACCAGGGACGAACTGGGTTTGAGCGGCGCCGAGGGCGCCCTGTACGATCTTATCTGGAAACGTACGGTAGCCGGCCAGATGGCCGATGCGCGGGTGCGCAGGGTGACGGTTCGTATCGAAGCCGGTGAAGGAGAAGAAGCGGCCCGGTTCCGGGCATCAGGAAAGCGGATCGAATTTCCCGGGTTCTACCGGGCCTATGTGGAAGGGTCCGACGATCCGGAGGCTGCGCTCGAGGACCGCGACAATCCATTGCCGCAGATGGCCGAAGGCGACCAGCCGGATTGCCGCAAGGTGGAAACCGTAGCGCACGAGACGAAGCCTCCTGCCCGCTACACGGAGGCCACGCTGGTCCGGATGCTTGAAAAGGAGGGTATCGGACGGCCCAGCACCTATGCTTCGATTATCGAAACGATTGTCCGCCGCGACTATGTGCGCCGCAACGGGTCGCAGCTGGCGCCCACGTTTACGGCGTTTGCAGCCGTCCAGCTACTCGAAGACCAGTTTGAACAACTGGTCGATGTGGGATTTACTGCAGGCATGGAACAGATTCTGGATGACATTGCGACGGGAGATCGTACATCGGCGGGGTGGCTTGAGCATTTTTATCTCGGTGATGGGGGACTTGTCGAGCAGGTGCAGGCCGGGCAGGAGGGTATTGACCCCCGAAAGATATCGACGGTCCGTTCGCCGAAATGGGATGGAATGGTCGTACGGGTAGGAAGATACGGTCCGTACGTGGAAGGGGAGGTGGACGGTGCCTCCGTTCGCGCCTCTGTGCCCAGGGAGTTACCGCCTGGCGATATCGCTGCAGAAGATCTGCGCGCCTTGCTTGAGACGTCCTCCGAGGGAAACGAAGAGCGTACGATCTGCAAGCATCCGGATGAAGGGCTGGATGTACTGGTTCGCAGCGGTCCCTATGGTCCCTACGTGCAACTGGGCCGGACAGAGGAGGTGAAAGGCAAGCCCAGGCGTGTTTCGTTGCCCAAGGGAACGCCTATGGATGCCGTGGATCCGGAGATGGCGCTTGCGCTCCTGGAGTTGCCGCGGGCGCTGGGCAAGCATCCCGGGACGGGCAAACCGGTTCTCGCAAATATCGGTCGGTATGGCCCCTATGTGCAGCACGAACGAGCCTTCGTTTCGCTTACGGAAGCGGACGACGTCCTTGTTGTAGGACTGGATCGCGCCCTTGCCCTTCTGGCGCAATCCGGGAAGGCGGCGGGTCCGCTTCGGGTGTTGGGAAATCATCCGGAAAGCGGCGATCCGGTCGATGTGCGGGAAGGGCGGTACGGTCCCTATGTGAAGCACGGCAAGACCAATGCCTCGCTCCCGAAAGGCGTATCTCCTGAGGAAATCACTCTGGAAAAGGCGCTCGAACTGCTGGCCGCAAAGGCGGGCGCCAAAAAAGGCGCACGGGGTGGATCACGCAAAAAGCGGCCGGCAAAGAAGTAGGCCCCGCAGAGCGCTGCTGCATAGTGGTAACAGACCCTAAGTAACCGGGATCGGAAAATCCGGATGCGGCCCTTGCCGTTTAGCGCCCTACATCCTTGTCCCCGAGACGGATGGTGTCGAGGATATTCAGGTAGCTCCGGTAGCGTTGCTCGGAAATGCCGCCTTCCGTTACGCCTTGCTTGACCGTGCAGTCCGGTTCGTGATCATGGGTACAGGTGGGAAATCGGCAAGCCTCGAGGTAGGGCTTGAACTCGATAAAATAGTGCGACAACTCCCAGGGATCTATATACAGGACACCGAACTCACGGATGCCCGGGGTGTCGACAATGTAGCCGCCGCTTTTCAGGGAGAAGAGCGTGGCGTAGGCGGTCGTATGACGCCCTTTTTGCGTTTTTGTGCTGACATGCGACGTTTTGATATCGAGACCGGGTTCGAGCACATTGATCAGCGAAGATTTTCCAACCCCGGACGGTCCGGTGAATACGCTTGTTTTTCCGGCAAGATGCTCTCTGAGCGCTTCCATGCCTTCCCCGGTTTTGGCGCTGACCGTCAGGATGGGATACCCGATGCGGGCGTAGTTATTGCGCAGTTCCGCAATGATCCCGGCGTGTTCCTCCTGGATCAGATCCGACTTGTTGAGTACAATACCCGCCGGAATTTCGTTCGCTTCCGCCGTAACCAGCACCCGGTCGACAAAACCCGGATTCGGGCGGGGTAACCGGATTGATTGTACGATCCATACGCAATCGATATTCGCGACCAGAATATGCTCGCGTCCCACGCGGCGTCCGGCGGCGCGCCGCCCGAGCTGATTCTTGCGCTCATGAATCTGTGTGATGACCCCGGTGGCGTCCGCATTTCGCTTCACCATGACCCGGTCTCCGACAGCGACCGGGCTGGTAGCGCCCTGTTCTCCGAGTTGAAACCGTCCCCGCACTCTTGCAGGAATCGTTTCCTCGCCGGTGCGTACGTCGCACCAGCTGCCTGTCGATCGAATAACCGTCCCCGCTACAAGGTCGACAGGGGACGTATTCCGGGCGCTATCCGTGTCAGGCGAAGCATTCATGGGCGCCGGGCATAGGGAGGCGGTTGTGGAACCTGTGCGTATATCTTCTGTCTACAAAAGGCAGGTAGACTCATCGTGTAAAGGCGCTGTAACATCTATCTTCTGAAAAAGGTCATGAGCGACAACGGCAAAGAGAACAGGAACGAAGAGTATCAACGCATCCGCTCCGATTTCGATGCGCTTTCCCCTCAGGAAAAGGTTGTTTTTCTTGCGGAGGCTGCATCGTCTACGGTAGTGCGGGGTTTTCAGCAATTCGGGCAGGCGCTCTCACAGGAAATCGAAGATATTCTCAGCAAGCGTTCGGAAGGGCGTGAGGAGGATATGTCGGCGTCGGATGCGGCGGCTGCGGTAGTGTGCAGTCTTCAGCAGTTAGGGCAGGCGCTCTCGCACGAAGTCGAGGATATGTTCAGAAAGCGTTCGAGCGGAGACGCTGCTTCCGGGGAAGAGGATTCAGAGGGAGACGAGGAACAGGCCGTTGATGCCGACCCCGCGTCGTCATGAGCGAGGCGGAAGAACGTCCGGAAGAGCGTCTGGTCGAGTTCGAGCAGCTCAATATGCTCGGCAGACTCGTATGTCTTGGCGGTCTTGCCGCCCGACTTACTACCGGCGCGATCAGCGCTGCGGCCCGGCGGGCTGCCGACATCTACACGGATGCTGAAAAAGCCTTCAAAGAGGGACGGGATCCGAATATCGAGGATGCCCGGGTCCTTGACGAGGAATGACACGATATTTTCAGGGCATCCGTTTGCCGAACGGGTGAGATGTCCCGTCAGGCAATCTCTACGTCCACATCCACCACTGTCGAGCCATTGGCATCCTGTGCAGTCGGTTTTTCGGCATGCTTCTCCTCAGGAGAGATGCAGAACATCTCCTGCACATCAGTGACCGGTTTTTCCTCCAGCACCTGATCGAGAACATCCTCTACCCGATGGGCAAAAAGGATTTCCAGGCCTTCCAGCGCGCCGTCGGCAATTTCCTTGATGTCCTTTTCGTTCTTGTCCGGAAGCACCACGGTTCGGATACCTGCACGTCTTGCAGCCAGTACTTTCTCCTTGATGCCTCCAACCGGCAGAACCAGTCCGCGCAGGGTGATTTCACCGGTCATGGCCACATCATGCCGGACACGTCGCTGTGTATAGATAGATACCAGTGCGCTCAGCATGGCGGCGCCGGCAGACGGCCCGTCTTTCGGCACCGCCCCTGCAGGCACATGGACGTGTACGTCCCAGTGCCGGAACGCATCTTCCGGAATGCCGAGCGTATCTGCGCGTGATTTGACATACGAAAGAGCGGCCTGGGCGGATTCTTTCATTACTTCGCCCAGTTTGCCGGTCAGGACCTGTTTCCCGTTTCCCCGGGATACGGATGCTTCTATAAAAAGAATATCTCCGCCTACCGGAGTCCAGGCCAAACCCGTTGCCACGCCGGGGACTTCCGTGCGTTGGGCAACCTCCGGAAAATGCTTGCGCCCACCCAGGTAATTTTCAAGATCCTTCGCCCGGATCGTTGCGGAGGCTGCTTCACCCGTGGCTATCTGCTTGGCGACTCCCCGGGCTACGGCGCCTATCGTGCGTTCCAGCTTGCGCACGCCCGATTCGCGGGTGTATCCATCGATGATGGTGCCGATGGCCTCATCTTCGAAGGTCATTTGTTCCGCCGTGAGGCCGTTATGCTCCAATTGACGGGGCACGAGGTATTGCTTCGCGATCCGGAGCTTCTCTTCCTGGGTGTATCCGGTGATTTCGATACTCTCCATGCGGTCCCGAAGGGGGCCGGGAATCATTTCCGGAAAATTCGCCGTCGCGATGAAGAAGACCTTTGACAGGTCGTAGTCCAGTTCTATGTAGTGGTCGTTGAAATTGTCGTTTTGCTCCGGATCCAACACTTCAAGAAGGGCGCTTGACGGATCGCCCCGAAAATCCGCCCCTATCTTGTCTACTTCGTCCAGCATGAAGACGGGGTTGTTGACTCCCGCCTTTTTGATTCCCTGGATGATCCGTCCGGGAAGCGCTGCCACGTAGGTGCGCCGGTGACCGCGAATTTCCGCCTCGTCCCGGATCCCGCCGAGGCTCATCCGCACGAATTCGCGCCCGATGGCGCGGGCAATGCTTTTGCCCAGACTCGTTTTGCCGACCCCGGGGGGGCCGTGCAGGCAAAGAATGGGCGCTTTCATGTCGCCTTTCAGGTGCAGGACCGCGAGATATTCCAGAATACGCTTTTTGACCTGATCCAGTCCGTAGTGATCTTCGTCGAGTACCTCGGCGGCCCGTGTAATATCCAGGTCATCTTTCGAATATTCGAGCCACGGCAGTTCCAGCAACCAGTCCAGGTAGTTGCGCGTGACGGCATAATCCGGGGAGGCAGGGTTGGAGCGCGCCAGACGCGTTATTTCCTTGTCCAGCGTTTCTCGCACATAGTCCGGAAGTTCTTTCTTTTCGGCCCGGCTGCGAAGTTCCTGCACGTCGTCGCCGGCGCTTTCGCTTTCGCCCAGTTCGTCCTGGATGATTTTCATCTGCTGGCGCAGCAGATATTCGCGCTGCTGCTTGTCCACGTCCGTCCGCACGCGGCTGCGGATGTCTTCAGAAACTTGCAGTACCTGGATCTCGCGATTCAGGTACTCCATTAGTTTATCGGCTCGCAGGGTCAGTTCGTTGAGTTCGAGGAGCGCCTGTTTTTCCTCTACGCTGATCTGAAGATTCGAGGCGATAAAATGGATGAGCAGGGGCGGCGAATCGATCTGCTGAATGGCAAGGGCGGCTTCCCCCGGCAAATGGGGCGAAAGATTGATGAACTGGATGGCCAGTTCCTTGACGGATCGGATACGAGCTTTGAGTTCTACCTCATCCGTGGCCCAATCCTCTGCGATCGGGGACACACTGGCCCTGAAATACGGCTCGGTTTGTATGTACTCATTTATTTCAAAGCGGCGTTTCCCCTGGATGATCATTGAGTTGGGGCCACCCGGAATCTTGATCAACTTTAGAATATCGGCCACGGTGCCGAGACGGTACAGGTCTTCCGTACCGGGCGTTTCCACCTCGCTCCGTTTCTGTGCAACAGCCCCGATGATACGTTTTCCGTCAAAAGCATCCTTTACAAGCTGCATGGACGCATCCCGGCCGAGCGTGATAGGCAGTACCACTCCCGGATACAGCACGGTATTGCGGAGCGCCAGCACGGGCAACTCTTCCGGTATGTCCGACATGCCCATTTGCTTTTCTTCGGCGGGCGTCGGGAATGGAATGAATTGCTCGGCGTCATCGACGTCGCGGGCGCTGTGGTTGCTTGTATACGGATATGTTTCCCGTGCGGGCATAAAGGCGTTCCGGTGTGCGAGGCAGCAGGCAGCAGGCGCCTCGGTCAGTACAAGTAGAAAATACGACGCGCCAGGTCTATGTGTGCAATCATACCCCTGAAGGCGAAAAGCGAGTGGGGAAAATGGAGTATCATCAAAAACCGGGCCAACTGTGTTGTCTGCCAATATGCGGGTATTTTTAAGGATACTCTGATCAAACCCACCTCTCTCAGCCTCTGAGCTTTGCGGACTTAGGGTCTGTTAGCGCTATTCAGAGTATCCTTTGCAAGCCTGTTCCTATTCTGCTCCACCCCGTTTGTTTTTTTCGTCAGCCCTTTTCGTTGCAAGAATTTTACAATAGGGGGCATGCAAGAAGCGAGCAAAACGGGATCTTATGCGTACCACACGCGCAAGACAGTACCATCGGAAAGCAGCATTATGTGGCACGAAAATATCACCGGCACAATAGGCAAGACACCTCTCGTACAGCTTCGCAGCATTACGGCGGACTGTCCTTGTACGGTGCTGGCCAAGCTGGAATATTTCAATCCGGGCGGATCCGTTAAGGATCGTATCGGCGTGGCCATGATCGAAGAGGCCGAGCAGAACGGTCTGTTAGGGCCGGGGGGCACCATCGTCGAAGGCACGAGCGGCAATACGGGCGCTGCGTTGGCCATGACTGCCGTGACGCGCGGGTACCGGTGCATTTTTACGACCACCGACAAACAGAGTCAGGAAAAACTGGATGTTTTGCGGGCGTTGGGCGCCGAGGTGATTGTATGTCCTACCAACGTAGCCCCGGAGGATCCAAGGTCCTACTATTCCGTCGCGCAGCGTCTTGCCGAAGAAATTCCTGGTGCGGTATACCTGAACCAGTATGACAACCCCGCAAATCGAGCCGCCCATTACGAAACGACCGGGCCCGAGATATGGGAAGGCACGGATGGGCGGATCACCCATTATGTAGGCGGGGCAGGCACGGGCGGAACGCTTTCCGGCGTATCGCGCTATCTGAAAGAGCGGAATCCGAACGTGCAGGTTATAGGCGTGGATCCGTATGGCTCGATCTATCATGGGTATTTTCATACCGGGAAGGTTGATCCGGGCGACATTTATCCCTATCTGACCGAAGGGGTCGGAGAGGACCTGCTGGCGGCAAACATGGATTTCGACGTGCTGGACGATTTTGTGCAGGTAACGGATAGAGAAGCGATGCAGATGGCGCGGCGGCTTGCCGCGGAAGAAGGCCTGTTTTGCGGACAGTCTTCCGGTATGGCGCTTGCAGGCGCCCTGTCGTGGATCGAAGCGCACGCCGGGCAGCTTTCCAGCGACGATGTGTTCGTGTTGCTTTTGCCCGATTCGGGCTTCCGGTATCTTTCGAAGACATTCAATGACAATTGGATGCGCAACCACGGTTTTCTGTCAAGTATGCCGGAGGTTACCGTCGATCGGGTTCTGGACGCCCGGAATGGTAACGACGAGTTGGCGTTTGCCCTGCCTGAAGACACCCTTGGTTCGGTAATCGGGGTCATGGCCGAGCGCGGCATCTCACAGATGCCCGTGATGCAAAACGATGAGCTTATTGGAAGCCTTACCGAAAGCGTGATTATCGATCGCCTCATCAAGGATCCGGAAACGCGAGACCAGCCTGTAGAAGGCATCATGGATGCTCCTTTCCCTGTGGTTCCGCGTTCACTTGGCCTTGAGCATCTTTCCATGTACCTTGAGCGGGGCGGCGGAGCCGTGCTCGTGAAGGCGGAACCGGGAGAAACGTATCAGATCATCACCAAAAGCGACCTGATCGGCGCCTTGGCGCCGTCATAAGGAAACAACCCGCTCGGCGCTTTAGCGCCGTCATGAAAAACGACCCGCTCGGGGCCCTGGCGCCGTCATAAAAAAACAACCTGATCGGGGCCCTAAAGGACTGCCGGTTCTTTCGAACCATCTCTCACATCGTGTGAATACAGGATGAGGTTACCGATTGCGTTGATTGGGGCCGGTCGCATTGGACGGATTCACGGGGCAAATGTCCGTGCGGACCATCGCATAGCGTTGCGGTATATCGTGGATCCGGACGGGGAGGCAGCCGCAGAATTGTCCGGCGTGACCGGAGCCAAAGCCGTATCTCTGAATGAGGCGCTGGACGACAAGGAGCTTGCCGGCGTCGTGATTGCCAGCGCCACGCATACCCATGCGGACCTCATCGAACGCATTGCCGGTCTTGGCATCCCGATTTTTTGTGAGAAGCCTCTGGATCTTTCGACAACCCGCGCCCAGGCTTGCGTCGACGCGGTGACAAAGAATGATATTCCTTTCGTCATCGGCTTCAACCGGCGCTATGACCCTGACTTTGTACGACTGCACGCATTGGTAAGAGATGGGGTGTTAGGCAATGTCGAGTCTATCCAGATCATCAGTCGGGATCCTTCGCCTCCATCGCTGGACTACATTCGGGCCAGCGGGGGTCTGTTTCGTGACATGGCGATTCATGATTTCGATGTGGCCCGCTGGCTGTTGGGAGAAGAGCCCGACGAAGTCAGCGCCAGTGGCAGCAGCATCGTGGATCCTGCGATTGGCGAAGCCGGTGACATCGATACCGCCTTGATCACCCTTCGGACGCCCGGCGGCCGACTATGCAGTATCAGTAACAGTCGACGCACCTCGTATGGATATGACCAGCGTGTCGAGGTACACGGTTCCTTGCGGACCGCGCGCGTTGAAAATCAACCGGAAACACAGTTGCTCATTTCCGGGGATGAGGGAAGCACCGGCTCCAGGAACAAGCACTTCTTTCATGATCGTTATGCGGAGGCATATCGCATGGAGATGAGGCACTTTGTCTCCGTAATAATGGGTAATGAGACGCCGCGGACCACCGTCCTGGATGGCTTGCGGGCGCTGGAGCTCGCCGATGCTGCGGCGCAGGCGCTGAAAGAAAAAAGAACTATTCAAGTGCGGTACGTTCGGTAGCCCACGGCTCCATGAGAATTTTCGTACATTGATTCACGCGCCGACAAGCGCCTGAAATCGAGCATCTTGAACCATCGGGAGACACATCTATGCGGTTGACAATGTCACAAGCACTGGTGCGGTATCTCGCCAATCAATACATCGATGACGATGGGGATATCCGCCCGTATTTTGCCGGAGTCTGGGCCATTTTCGGCCATGGCAATGTGGCGGCGATAGGCGAAGCCCTTTTCGCAAGCAAGAATACCCTGCCGACCTACCGCGCCCACAACGAGCAGGGCATGGCGCTGGCCGCCATCGCGTACGCAAAGGCGTTGATGCGTCGGGGAGCAATGGCCTGCACGACATCCATTGGACCCGGCGCCACGAATCTGGTCACGGCTGCAGCGCTTGCGCATGCCAACCGCCTGCCGGTGCTTTTTTTGCCCGGGGATGTTTTTGCCAATCGGCGGCCGGACCCTGTACTGCAGCAAATCGAAAGTTTTAGCGACGGCACGGTGAGTGCGAATGACTGTTTTCGTCCCGTATCCAGATACTTTGACCGGATCACGCGACCCGAACAGATTATCACCGCGCTGCCCCGGGCGATGACCACATTTATGAATGCATCCCGCTGCGGCCCGGTCACGCTTGCGTTATGCCAGGACGTGCAGGCGGAGGCCTATGATTATCCGGAAGCGTTTTTTGAAAAACGGATATGGAAAGTGCAGGTGCCTGACGCAGCGATGTCAGAAGTCCACGACCTCGCACAGCGCGTGAGATCGTCGAAGCGCCCATTGATCATTTCCGGCGGCGGCGTGCTCTACAGCAAGGCAAGCGATGCATTAGCCTCTTTCATTGACGCGGTCGGTATCCCATGCACCGAAACGCAGGCCGGCAAAGGCGCATTGCATTGGGAAAACCCGCTCAATCTGGGTGCGATTGGCGTGACCGGATCGTCCGCGGCCAATGCAGCGGCGGCGGAAGCCGACCTGATCATCGGCATCGGCACAAGGCTGCAGGACTTCACCACTGCGTCGAGATCCCTGTTCAGCAATCCGGATCGGGAACTGGTGCAGGTCAATGTGAATCCGCTGGACGCCAGCAAGCACGGCGCGATACCGATTTTTTCCGATGCGAAGCGTTTGCTGTCAAGCCTTCAATCTGCTCTGCACGGGTACGCAGTCGATGACACCTGGCGGTCGCTGTCCATGCAAAGGGCCGATGAATGGCGGGCCGTTGTTCACGGTGCGCTTACCGCCCCCGGCGGTCCGCCCTTCTCCTATGCGCAGGTACTGGGGGCCATCGACAGGGTCGCAGACGAGGACTCGGTGGTGGTTTGTGCAGCAGGCTCGCTGCCCGGTGAACTTCACAAATTATGGCGTACGCCGAAGCCTGGTGGATACCACGTCGAGTATGCGTATTCCTGCATGGGGTATGAGATCGCGGGCGGCCTCGGCGTAAAAATGGCCCTGCCTGACCGCGAAGTACTTGTCGTCGTCGGGGATGGCAGCTACATGATGATGAATTCCGAACTGGCCACAGCAGTAATGATGGGCCATAAGATCATCGTCGTCCTGTTTGACAACCAGGGCTATGGCTGCATCGACAATCTGCAGCGCAGCGCCGGCTCGCCCAGCTTCAATAATATGTTCGAAGACACGGTGCACGAAGTGCTGCCGGCCATCGATTTCGTGGCTCATGCGGAAAGTATGGGCGCCGATGCGGTGCACGTGGATTCCATCGACGCGCTTGGCTCATCGTTGCAGGACGCACGGGCGTCCGAACGCTCGACGGTAATTTCCGTTGCTGTCGGACGTGACGGAAGCGGCGATATTGGCGGCGCCTGGTGGGATGTGGCGGTCCCCGCGGTATCCGATCTGAAGACGGTCATCACTGCCCGCGCAGCTTATGACACCGCCACAAGGAAACAGCGCGTGGATGGGTAGCGGTATGGAAATACGGTTTGGCGTCAATCCCATTGCATGGTCGAATGATGACTTGCTGTGGTTGGGCGGCGAAACGCCACTTGAGACCTGCCTTACCGATACGGCGGAACTCGGCTTCGATGGTATTGAGTTGGGCAATAAATTTCCACGTAATGCGACGGAACTTCGGCCGATTCTCGACCAATACGGACTTGCCCTGATTGGCGGCTGGTATTCGGGCAACATTCTGCAGGACGATGCCGAGTCGGAAATTGCCAGCCTCCAGGATCACCTTGCGTTGTTGAAAGCGCTGCATTGCGAGGTGTTCATCTATGCGGAATGCAGCAACACGATTCATTCTGACATCGATAAGGGCATGCAGGATAAGCCGGTCCTGAATGACGAAACCTGGCCGCTTTTCGGACAACGTTTAAGCGAAGTGGCGGACTATATCCGGAAGCAAGGATTGCGCTTCGCCTATCATCATCACACAGGCACTGTGGTTGAGACGGCATCGGAACTTCGGCGCTTTTTCGCCGAGACTTCGAATTCAGTCGGTATCGTGCTGGATACCGGTCACGCATACGTGGGCGCTATCGATCCGGTGGAAATAGTCTTTGCATTCCCGCAACGGGTTGCGCATGTGCATTACAAGGACGTCCGTCCGGCGGTTCTGGCGGATATCCGTGCGAAGAATGCCAGCTTCCTGACCGGCGTGATCGAGGGGATGTTCACGGTTCCCGGGGACGGCGTGATTTCGTTCGACCCTGTGACCAGTGCGTTGAACGAAATCGGGTATCGGGGCTGGGTGGTGGTGGAGGCCGAACAAGATCCCGGGAAAGCAGACCCAAGACAGTATGCCGAAGCCGGATTGGCGGCCCTGCGCGCATCCGTCCGAGCGGTATCTCAGTAACACGGAGCAAACGACAATGAGCAAGTTAGTAGTATCAACGGGTGAACGAAACGCGGACGGACAGGTGCTAAGCGTCACCCCCCAATCCGCTGGTTGGGAATACGTGGGATTTGCGGTGTATAATTTGCTGCCCGGGCAAACCCTGGATATAGAGGCAAACGAGCAGGAAACCTGTATCGTCCTCTTGTCCGGAAAGGCGACGGTCGTTGCGGGAGAAAAATCGTTCACGGAGCTTGGGGGGCGCAGTGACGTATTCGATGGTCCGCCCACCGCCGTGTATGTTCCTCATAAGACCGCATTCTCGATCACGCCGGAGACCGATCTGGAGGTGGCGTTATGCACGGCGCCCGGCGGCGGCGATTACGAACCCCGGCTGATTGCGCCGGGTGAACACCCGGTCGAGATTCGCGGGTCGGGAACGAATACGCGGCACGTACAGGACATTCTCCCGGAGTCAGCGCCGGCGCATAGCCTGCTGGTGGTGGAAGTGATTACTCCCGCTGGACACTGGTCCAGCTACCCGCCGCATAAACACGATGTAGACGCGCTGCCGGAGGAGTCCTTGCTTGAGGAGACGTATTACCACCGGCTCCGCCCGAAACAGGGGTTCGCATTTCAGCGTGTTTATACCGACGATCGATCGCTGGACGAAACTGTCTCGGTACACGACGGCGACTGCGTGATGGTGCCCCGTGGTTACCATCCTGTGGGCGCCCCTCATGGGTACGATCTCTATTACCTTAATGTAATGGCCGGTCCCCAGCGCGTATGGGTTTTCAGAGATGACCCGAAGCACGCGTGGATTTCCAGGCGTGCTGTCTGACAGGGTAGGGCGGCATACGACGAAAAGCATCGATATTCATCGGAGGTTTGCAATGAACGACACAGATAACCAGAAGGCGGACAATCAACTCAACATAGAACTGGATGAAAAGACGGCGGAGGGTGTCTATGCGAATCTGGTGATGATTTCTCATTCTCCCGAAGAATTCATTCTGGATTTCATCCGGGTGATGCCAGGCGTTCCGACGGCGCGCGTAAAGAACCGGGTCATCGTAACCCCGCATCATGCGCGCAGGTTGTTGCGGGCGTTGCACGACAACATCGAAAAGTACGAGGCGATGCACGGCGAGATCGAGGAGCGGGAGCAGCCCGGGCAGTCCATCCGGTTTGGCGGTATGGCCGGACAGGCGTAACGAAGGCGGCTTATTTCCGCACCCGCACCAGCAGGAAAATAGCCGCGGCAAGGAACAATGCGTGCGGCAGCCATACCGCTACGGAAGGAGGTAGCACCCCGGTATACCCCAGCGGCTCTGTGATCTTCTGCACGGTAAGGTACAGGAAGGCGACAAAGAGTCCGATGCCAATCTGCATGGCTTGCCCGCCTTGCCGCCGAGTTGCTGCGAGCGGCATGCCGATCAGGACGAGAATAAGGTTCGCGAAAGGCCAGGCGAATTTGGCGTAATATCCGACTTGCGTACGTCCGAGCCCACCGGCGCCGGAACGCTCGATGTCACGAATGTATCTTGCCGCGTCGGGAATCGTCATGGATTCCACATCACGCTCGGTGCGGGCGAGGTCGCGCGGGAGAATCGTCAGAGTTGTGTCGATTCGGGTCAGCACCTGCCGCGTCTCGACGTCCTTCGAAAACGTGCGTACGACGGGTTGGTGAATCTGCCAGATCGACAGGGAATCGATCCAGCTCATACGTACCCCGTCAATGCGCTGTACAAGACGGTTCGCTTCATTGAAATGCTGCAGGGAGATTCGATGGGCGGTCTCGTTGCGTCGATCGTAATATCCCACGGAGATGTATGACCCCGGGCTGTGTTGCCGATGGATGTTGTTCGTTTCTATGACCCGGGGAGCATCTTTCAGGAAGCGCAACTCGAATTCGAGCACGGTGCGGTTGGTTTCGGGCACTACCCAACCGTTGAACCAGAACATGCACGCGGTCACGGCGATGCCCGTGGCGAGATATGGAACCAGCAACCGGTAGAGCGAAACGCCGCTGGTCTGAAGTGTGGAGAGTTGCAGGCTTTGGGACAGGCGCCCGGTCAGGTACACGCAGGACAGAAAAAGCGCCAGCGGCGCCGTAAGTCGGGCGATTTCCGGGATGTAATTGGGATAATAAACAAGAAAAACCTCACGCATCGTAGCGCCGCGATCCAGGAAATCGTCAATGAATTCAACGTAATGCAGGACAATGAAGAACACGATGAGCGCCGCGATGAGCGCCGCAAAACCGCTCAGAAGCCGGAAAACAATATGACGGTCGAATCGGTTCACGGGAATTGATCAGAGCATCCACAGGTACTTTGCAGAGGCGGGATGGATTCTTCGAACGTGTGCCGTACCTTGCTAACTGCCGTGCTGTGCTGCGTATTTCAATTTAGGGTATACACACCATGAAACTGCACGAATATCAGGCCAAGGATATCCTCGAAGGATACGGCGTTGCCGTATCGCCGGGGAGCGTAGCGTACACTGTCGAGGAAGCAGTGGCTGCTGCGGAGGCGCTGCAAAAAGAGGGCGTATCCCTGTTTGTCGTAAAGGCCCAGATACATGCAGGCGGACGGGGAAAGGGAGGAGGAGTCAAACTGGCCAAAGGGATTGAAGAGGTGCGTGAGCAGGCGGAAGCTATTCTTGGGATGCAACTGGTTACCCCGCAAACCGGGCCTGAGGGACAGCGGGTGCGGGCGGTATTGATCACCGCAGCTGCCGATATCGCGAAGGAATATTATGCAGGTGTGACGCTTGACAGACAGCGGAGCATGAACGTGATTATGGTTTCTACCGAGGGGGGCGTTGAAATCGAGAAGGTTGCGGAAGAAACCCCCGACAAGATAAGCAAGGTGTGGGTGGATCCCATGACCGGCCTGCAACCGTTTCAGGCGCGGGCCGCAGCGTTCGCATTGGGGCTTGAAGGAGCGGCTTTCAAGCAGGGCGTCCGGTTTATTGCCGCCCTGTATGAAGCGTATACCGGCATAGACGCCTCGCTGGCGGAGATCAACCCCCTTGTGCGGACAGGGAGTGGAGACCTGCTGGCCATCGACGCCAAAATAAATCTCGACGACAATGCACTGTATCGCCATGCGGATCTTGCTGCACTGCGCGATTTGCACGAAGAGGATCCGCTCGAGGTAGAGGCGGCCGAGCATCGCCTCAACTATATTCGCCTCGACGGCGATGTAGGGTGTATGGTCAATGGCGCCGGCCTTGCCATGGCTACCATGGACATGATCAAATTGGCCGGGGGAGAACCGGCCAACTTTCTTGATGTGGGCGGCGCCGCCGGCGTGGAAACCGTGGAGCAGGGCTTTCGGATCATCCTGAAAGACCCCAATGTCAAAGCAGTGCTCGTGAATATTTTCGGCGGCATCGTACGGTGTGACCGGGTGGCGGCAGGCATTGTGGAGGCCGCGGCGAATGTGAACATTACGGTGCCGCTTATCGTGCGCCTTCAGGGTACGAATGCGGAAGAAGGGCAGAAAATTCTACAGGAGAGCGGTCTCGAACTGGAGACGGCGGTGTTGCTGAAGGAGGCTGCTGCAAGGGTTACGCACGCACTCCACGGGACGGCGTGAATTGCGCCGTTTTCCGGTTTTGCTGCATAGTGTTAACAGACCCTAATCAGTACGCATCGGTGCGGTGAATCAGACAGATCGGATGGTTGAATCGGCCGTGACGCTTGAAGGCGTTACGAAGCGGTACGGCACTACGGTGGCGGTGGATAACGTATCGCTGGAAGTAAGGGCGGGCGAATTCTTCTCGTTGCTTGGTCCTTCCGGGTGCGGCAAGACCACCTTATTGCGTGTAATAGGCGGTTTCGAGCGGCCTGATGCGGGCACGGTGCGCATTGCCGGCCGCGATATGACCAGCATGCCCCCGCGTCGCCGGCCCACCGCTATGGTGTTCCAGAACTACGCGCTTTTCCCCAATATGACCGTTGGAGAGAATGTGGCGTACGGGTTGCGTGTACGCAAAGTGCCACTGGCTCGCCGCCGGGAGCGCGTGCGCGAAGCACTCCGGCGAGTGGAGATGGACGCGTTGACAGACCGGCCTGTTACGGAGCTTTCCGGCGGGCAACAGCAACGGGTGGCTCTGGCGCGCGCCGTAGCCGTGGAGCCGGATGTACTGCTGTTCGACGAGCCTCTTTCCAACCTCGACATTGCGCTCCGCGAGCAAACTCGACGGGAATTGAAGGTGCTTCAGCATCGCTTGGGCATTACCAGTATCTATGTCACCCATGACCAGCAGGAGGCCCTGGCGTTGTCGGATCGAATCGGGGTCATGAGAGCGGGGCGCCTGGTGCAATCGGGCGATCCCGAGCGCTTGTACCGGGAGCCGCAGACGGCGTATGTGGCCGAGTTTCTTGGGGGGAGCAATATCGTGAGGGATCGCCGCCTTTCGGCGCGGCTGGCGCCGCAGGAGAAGCCGCCGCCGGGATGCGTTTTGTCTATCCGGCCGGAGCATTTCGAGGTGTCTCCGGAGGGTATCGAGGCGCGGCTTGTAAGCCGGCAGTTCCTGGGCACCCTGACCGAGTGGTGGGTGGAGATGGACGGACATCTCTTGCGGGCGTGGCTGGATCCGCAGGAGACCTTTTCGGAAGTCGTAACCCTGCGGCCCTCGTCGGCGCGGTGGGTCCTCGACGACCGGGAGGAAACCGGCCGGCCGGGCCAGGAATAGCAGGGATACTCTGATCGAAGCGGACTTCATCGGAGTATCCCGGAGCACCTCAGTTCCGCAGCCTTCCGAATCGCCCTCTTATGTCGGAGCGTGGTTGCCGGAGGCGAAGAAGATCGCGTAATTGCCCGCTTTTTACGTGCAGGTCGAAGCTGTAAGACTGGTACGGCCCGAAGGGCACCC
This sequence comes from Bacteroidetes bacterium SB0662_bin_6, assembly GCA_009839485.1. Lineage (NCBI taxonomy): Bacteria > Pseudomonadati > Bacteroidota > Bacteroidetes bacterium SB0662_bin_6. The sequence goes on along the minus strand of VXPQ01000058.1, from coordinate 14,188 downwards.
AATTGATCGCCATTTCCCAGCAGTCGAAATCGCGAAAAACGGACACGCTGGTATAGATGAGTTTTTTCGCTTCGAAATCGTATCCGGAGCGCCCCTGTATTTTCCAGTCCGGTGTCAGGTTGAAATCGAACTGGGCGTTCAGCGCTGCGGTTCTTCTCGAGTCGCTGAACAGTTTGGAATAATTATAACTCAAGTCGAGGCGCAGTGACCACGGGATGGCAAAGTCGGCATAACTGTCTAACGTACCCGAATATGGAGACCGGAACGTGTCGTTTCCGGTGAATAGCGCTCCTCCCGGCATACCTGCACCGGCGGGCAGATCACGGGAGCGCAACCTGTTGAAGGGGCGTTCCGGACCGGTTCGTTCGCTTTGAAACGAAGTGTTCAGGCTTACCCTGAACAAGGTGGGTCGTACGGGGAGCCAGGGCCGGTCGGAGAAGAGGAACCGATTGACTACCCGGGTACCTTCGGTATTCAGGGCATACGGAGAGAATGTGGCGCCCATGTTCAGGCTGAGATTGCCGGCGATCCGGGTACGTGCGTTCATGCGCAGATCCCCCAGTTTCATCGAGTCGGCGGCAAAGTTGTAGCCGGTTGCTAACCCCGCGTTTAACAGCCGGACCACATTCCTGTGTTCTGTTCCGGTGGAGTCGGTGGAGACATGGCGTGTCTCGAATACATTATCGACCGAAAAACTCATGCTTTGTTGTCCGAAGCGCTGTACGCCGGGGACGAGCGCATATCGTTGACGTTCTCCGTTCGCATCGGTATACGAGGCTGTATAGCCCCAGGCATCCGCATAAAAATCGGGACGGTAATTGAAGCTCATGCTGGGGCGGACGGTATGGCGCAGCCCATCGAGGGGGCCAATCCGCAAAGGAAAAATCCCGTAGAATGTCGTATTCATGGAAACCCCGGTCGAAAATTGCCGCAGGGCAAGGAAATCCGGGGCCTTTTCGACCGTGACCCGGCCTGTTTCGTCCACCTGCCGGCGTTCCGTCTGGATAAACCAGTCCTCCGTGTAATTGATATTCGGGACGAGGTGCACGGGAAAGGTCCGGGAAAGCGCCGGAAGTCCGGCTCCAATGTTGACCCGGTGTGCTGCTTTAAAGGCGAAGGGTTCCGACCCGCCGGTCGCCTCCCGGTATTTTGAGGGAGAGATCAGTGCTTCGTACCATGCGATGTCTGTCGTGTCGTTCGGGACAAAGTTGTACCGGTTGTCCGTATTCAGGCTGTAATCGTACGTGATACGTTCATACCAGCGCCCTCCCCCCGGTCTGTTCTCCCGCTCAAACGGCTTGCGGGCACTCTGGCGGAATGTGAGGCTGGGCAACACTACACGGACATTACCGTTTTCGAGATTTTGGTGGTGGCTAAGGTTCAGGGCCAGATTGCGTCCTGCTCTACGCCAGGTTTTACTGAACCCTGCGCTCGACTGGACCGTTTGCCGGACACGATCGTCGTACCGTTCCGAAGAGGTGCGCAGGTAGCTTGAGGAAGACAAATCGACATTCGCGCGAAGCCTGGTGGTCGGGTTCAGTTCCTGATTATGGGTCCAGCGCAGCCGCCCGGTGCCGAATTCCGAAAAATCGGGATCGCCTCGCTCCCCGTTCCGGTTTTTCAGGTAGTCCACGAGAATCTGCCCGGAATAGCGGTATCGCTTTGCGTAACGGAATTGCGGCGTGACCTGGAAACTGCCTCGGGTCCATAGGCCGAATTCAACCCGGGCGTCCATATATTCGTTGATCGCCTGGTACCATCCCCAGTTGCGCAGATAAAATCCTCGTTCGTCCTCCCCGTAGCGGGGGGGCAGGGGACCGCTGCGCCGGCCTTCGCGGGCAGGCACAAAACCAAACGGCAGCCACAGCGGGGTGGGAATATTGAACAGATAGAGGCGAATAGGCCCCGTGTAGATCCACTCCTGATCAACGATTTTCATTTTGCTCGACCGCAGCGAGTACGAAGGATCGTCCAGGCATTCGCACGTCGTATAGGCCCCTTCCGCCACATACAGGGTACTGTCTTCCCCGACTTTTACTACACTGGCCCGTATGAATCCCTCATCGAGAGTAGTGCGGGCGCCAGTTACCCTTCCTCGCTCCGTGGCCGCATTAAAGGAGATATGATCTCCCTCGAAGGCTTCCGATCCTTGTGTAAATGATGGAGTGCCAACCGCGCCGGTATCGCTTTCGAAGCCGGATGCATGCAATTCATCCTGGTCAAAAAGAATATCTATGCGAAATGCGTATAGTTCGGCCTCTTTGTATGCAATTTCTGCATAATTGTACAATCTCCCTATATCGTTCTCCTCGCTGAAGGATATCACCAGCGAATCTTTCGCGGAAAACCGGATAGGGGCGTCTGCATTCTGGGCCAGGCAGGGGATGGGCAGGGCATTGCCCGCGAGGAAAAGCAGCGCAGCAAGAAATGGTCGGCGAACCCCGATCATGAAACAGGGCGGATGGTGGACATGCAAGCCCTTCCGGGTTCAGGCGGCTACCGGATGTCCGGGATTATGCGGGCGACCTGACCGCTTCTTCGTCGAGAGACTGAAAGACCAGATGGGCGGCTCCGAGCATACCCGCTTCGTTGCCGAGGGTTTCTCGCACGATTTCGATCTCGTCCCGGTGATCCGGGATGACGTATTCCCGAATGCTTTTCCGGGCTGCGTCAATGATGAAATCCCCTGCGGCCGAAAGCCCGCCGCCTACCACTACCTTACGAATGTCCAGAAGGTTGATGGATGCCCCGAGCACGACGCCCAGTTTGTGGCCCGCCCATCTCAGGATTTCCCGGGCGGGTTCGTCCCCACTGCACGCTGCTTCGTAGAGCATGAGGGGGGTTAGGTTCTGCAGATCCTGCCCCGCCATCTGGTGAATGATGCTTTCGTGCCGGGTGAGCAACTTGTGGCGTCCGTAACGGGACAGGTACTTCTGCCCCAGGTATGCCTCGATCGAACCTGCGATGCCGTATCGGTCGATGTCCCCTGCGAAATTGATCGTCATATGCCCGATTTCCGCAGCGGCCCCGGTGGTTCCACGGAATATCTTCCGGTCGTAAATGATGGCGCCGCCCACCCCTGTACCCAGCGTGACCATGATGAAAGAAGGGTAGGGGCGTCCTCTACCGTAGTGTGCGGAACCAAGCCCGGCCAGATTGGCGTCGTTTTCTACGAATACGGGGAAATCGTCGCCCAGACGCGCCTGCAGCGCTTCCCGGAGATTGACGACCCCCCATCCAGGCAGGTTGGGCGGTTGTACGACCGACGTACGCTCCCAGTTGATTGCCCCCGGCGCTCCGATGCCGATGCCGCTGATTGCCGCATCCGGGGCCTCGGCCGCGACAGAACGGATAAGGTCCGCAATACGGTCCAGTACATGATCGGGGCCGTGGACTGCCTCGGTGTCGCGCGCTTTCTCGACGACGAATCCCTCATCACGCCGGACAAGGGCCGCCTTGATCATGGTTCCTCCAAGATCGATCCCTATTGCGAGCTGATTCATGCCGAGGTCTTTTGATGCAGGCGCCGGGTCATTCCGGGAGATCTATGAAAAATGCGTGCCGGAAGGGTCAATCGTTTGCAGTGCGCTGGCGTTCGGATGCGTGGTCCGGAGATTCGTTCATGGTTTCATGTTGCCGACTTTCCGGCGCATCCGTTTTGGCGTGGGTGCGCTCTTCGACAGGGTACACCGTTTCGCCGGGACGGTGCATGCCATATTCCTCACGCGCGATTTTTTCCACTGCTTCGTCGGAGAGACCTTCGCTAACTTCTTTTTCGAGTTGTTCGATGTCGGCACGCAGCCTTTCGTTTTCCTGGCGCACTTCCGTGTATTCGTTGCGCCACGTCATACGTTTGAGGAGGCTGTGGCTGTCAAGGAATACGAACGAGCCGAGGGCGGCTGCTACAATAGCCCACAGGATTATTTTACCCAGGCGCCGTTTCGTGTCCGTAGACAGAGATAACCGGGAGGACGGCATGTCCGCTCCGCTTCGGTTTGGCGACCGGTTGAAGGATTTCTTCTTCATACAGCTATTGTTCTATGGCGCCGAGACGGAGCGCGCCGATGCCGGGAAAAGAAGCTGCGGACTCGAGCAACTCCTCAATGCGCAGTAATTGATTGTATTTTGCGATGCGGTCGCTGCGGCTTGCGGAACCGGTCTTGATCTGACCGGCATTCGTGGCTACGGCAAGATCCGCAATGGTCGCATCTTCGGTTTCGCCGGAGCGATGGCTGATCACCGCCGTATATCCATGGGTGTGCGCGAGCTCGATGGCCTGAAGCGTTTCCGTCAGTGTGCCGATCTGATTCAGTTTGATCAGTATGGAGTTGGCTGCTCCGTCGCTGATGCCTTGTTGCAACCGATCAGTATTCGTCACAAATAGATCGTCCCCGACGAGTTGGATCCGGCTCCCGAGACGGTCCGTAAGTTCTTTCCAGCCGTCCCAGTCATCTTCGGCCAGACCGTCCTCGATGGAGAGGATAGGATACTGATTAACCCAGTTTTCCCAGAAGTCGATCATGTCCGAGGCGGATCGCTTTGTATTCGGATCGCTCTTCCAGAAAAGATAATACCCGTCCCGGTACATTTCGGAGGTGGCCGGATCCAGGGCCAGATAGACATCCCGCCCCGCTTCGTATCCGGCCTGCGAAATGGCTTCGAGGATGACCTCCACGGCTTCGTCGTTGGAACGCAGGTCAGGGGCAAAGCCGCCTTCGTCCCCCACCGCTGTATTGTATCCCTTTTCCTTAAGCACCCTTCGCAGCGTATGGAAAATCTCGGCGCCGACGCGGAGTGCTTCGCTGAAGGAACTTGCCCCGATCGGCATGATCATGAATTCCTGCATATCCACGCTGTTATCCGCATGATGCCCTCCGTTGATGATGTTCATCATCGGTACAGGAAGCGTAGAGGCATTGGTCCCGCCGATATATCGGTAGAGGGGAAGACCAAGATTCTCCGCGGCGGCCTTGGCGACCGCAAGCGATACGCCGAGCAGGGCATTGGCTCCAAGCCGCCCCTTGTTTTCGGTGCCGTCAAGGTCGATCAGCGTATTGTCCACAGAAACCTGGTCCAGCACATCCTGCCCGGTCAATTCCGGGGCGATTATTTCGTTCACGTTCCGGACAGCGTCCAGTACGCCTTTGCCCATATAGACGCCGTTGTCCCCATCCCGTAGTTCCACGGCTTCGTGTTCTCCCGTGGATGCTCCGCTCGGGACGGCGGCGCGTCCACGAAACCCATCCGATGTGATGACATCGACTTCGACGGTTGGATTACCACGGCTGTCGAGAATCTGCCGGGCAGTGATGTGTTCTATCTGCATAATGTTGACAAGAATTACAGAATACTACGAACGGGCCGCGGGCGCGGGCCGTTAAGTGTGTGACAGGAAAGGGGGAAGGGGGGCCGAACGCGAGGCGCTACGGGGCGCGCACGGTGGTCGTTTCGTTGATCCACGAGTAACAGCCGTAATCCACGCGATAGGGTTGCCCTGGCTCCCAGTTTTGGAAAAAGAGTGCTTCCTGATCCGGAAAACTGCGCCGGTAGGTGGCGATTTTCTGATTCGCCTGCGCTGATACACTCGAGTCCCTTGCCCGGGCCTGCTGATAATAATCCACCGCCAGCCAGTAAACGGCCCGGTCTTCCCGCTCGAATGTGCCGCAATTCGATACGGCGGCGGCGTACAGGTCGCCGATGGCGATGTATGCCTGCCCGAAATTTGCATCCACCTGGATGGCCTGCCGGAAAAAGGATCGTGCCTGGGAAACGGCGCCGTCCTGTTGCCGGGCGATTCCCAGATTGTACAAAATATCCCGCCGGACCGTGACGTCGGCGTCGTCGCCGAGGAGTTCGAGGGCCTGCTCATAATAGGACAGCGCCCGGGTTGCATTTCCATCCTGGAGATGAAGTTGACCAAGGCGGCGGTACGTCAGGGGCGATGGATCCATTTCGAGCAGACGGTCGCCGAGTTCTGCAGCCTCGTCACGGTAGCCCAGTTCGAGATAGATGTCGAAGAGTTCTGCGGCCACCTCTATGTTATCCGGGGTGTTTTCCAGTCGTGTCTGGAGAAACTCAAGGCGTTCTTCCGGGGTGCTGAACAGGGCGTTGCGTATCTCCGTGAGGTACGCAGCGACATCCGTATTGTCGGGATAGCATGTTTCGGCTTCGTCCGTCAGGTTCACGGCGCGCTGCTTGTCGCCATTCCGGGCGGCGTCGTCGATGATAATACGTACATAGTATGCATCGATATTACACCCTATCATGGTGTAGACTTCGTTGTAGACCGAGGCGAATGTAGGCGCCTCGCTGCTCAGCGATTGACTGTGTTCTTGCAGGAAGCGCCCTTTTCGGAGCAGCCATTGGGCTTCGTCGAATTCAATGTCTCCTTCTCGCATGTTTGCGATGGATCGATCGAACCATACGTACGCCGAGTCGAGATGCGCTTGTTTGCCCTCTTCACTCGGCGAGTCCGTGGCCAGCGCTGTGTAGAGTTCCACGGTTCGCTCGAAATTCCGGTCGTCATTCCGTGGGTAATCGGGTGCGTTCCGGAGGATCCATTGCAGGTTCGGCAGGGCGCTCAGATAATTCCTGTTTTTGAAATCCTCGTAGTAGAGGCTGTAGTGCACGCCTTTGTCCTGGTCGCTTACTGCGTTTGCCTCGTCGGATTGCGCGAGGACAGGCTGCACTGGTCCGGTGGTGCATGCAACCGCAAGGATTACGGATGCAATGAGCCCTTGGCTACACAGGGAGATATGCTTTACGATGCGCCGCATGATTAAAGCTTGTCTTGTGAAGGGGGATCGCCTGCCAATAAAGTTACACCTTTTGATGTTAAAGGATACTCTGATTAAGTCCGCAAAGTTCAGGGGCTGAGCGAAGTGGTTTTGATCAGAGTATCTTTAACGTAGTCTCGGGGTCTGGAACCATCGTTCGCCTATATTTACCGACATGGAGAGCCGGTAGAACACATCGCGCACGAGATCAGCATTCGCAGCGCCGCGTATGCCCACCTGCATATTTATATCCAGGCGCGCACCCGGTATCAGGGTCGGTAAACCAAATCCTGCTGAAATCGAAGTGGTTTCGATGTTCATATTCCGGTCAGGGGAAATATAAGCCCGGTCCCAGGAAATTCCGAAGCGATAGGCAATGCGCGCCGGCCACGCTGCAAGAAGATCGCTACCTGCAGGCAGGAATTCAACGCCGGTCCCGAACTGCACTACGTCTGATAACCCCTGTGCCGTTCCCGAGTCATATCCGGGCAAGGGGATCGTGCTCCGCAGGTTGGTCCATGGTGCGAATTTCCCGCCGGCCGATACCGTCCACCGGTTGTCAGGATAATACGCAACGCCCAGGCCCAATTGCCAGGGCATGTCGATTTTTCCGGAAATCGTGGTTCCCAACGTGTCCCGGTCGAGGTTTTGCCCCAGGGCGGTAACCCGTTTGGCCGACAATGTGGTCGGGAGCGTAAAGGCTCCGCCGACACTGATATAATCTTCTTCGGCAAACACGTTTTGTACGCTGAACAATGCTCCGAACGTAGCCGACAAACCGTTTAACCTTGTTGAGGTCTCAAGATTTGTATCCAGAAACAAGGGCCCGGAAGATCCTTCCAGGAAAATGGTCTCTCGCCCGTCATCGATGAGGCCAAACAGGGCGTTGAGTGAGGCGCCGGCACTGAAATTCGGGCTGAACCTGTATCCGAGCCCCCCTGTAACCTGCTGTATTCCTCCCGATCCGAAAAAATTCACGCGATACCCCACCGTGTCGGGCCGGACCGGGTCTCCGGAGAGAAGCGTACCTTCATTCGCTACATTGTAGCTCACCCGCGAAAAGGGAGCGAACCCCAATGCTATCCCCAGTTTCCGTTCGATGAGGGGAAAACCTAACTGTATGCCGCCCAAGTGGCCTGATGCAAGTCGACTGGTCTCCTTGTTTTCATTAGAAGTCACAAGGCTCTGGTAGGCGAATCCTGCTGAAATTCGGGTAAGCACCTGATCGGCCCAGGCTCCCGGGTTGTTCGGATTCACATATTGCAGCGAATGAAGGCCAAATCCGGCGTGGCCGATTCCCGTGCCCTGTCCCCCTGCATGAAGTTGTAATGTGCCGATGCCGAAACGGGAATACAGAGATCCGTCGCGGGCATCCTGCGCCAACCCGGGCGATACGGCAAGCATCGCCGTGACGAGGTACAGGACAGCGCATACCTCGAGGGGTCTGCCAAAACGGGCAGATCCGGATCCGATGCGGGGAAAACGAAGAGATGGCATCCTGGCTCGACGGAGTACGGTCAATAGATCGGGGTGAGCGTGATGAACCCGGCAGGCGCCTTATCGCCGTCGCCGGCATCATAAAAGAGCATGGGATTCAGGGAGCTGTGATAATAGTAATAGCTTGCCTGGTCCGAGGATAATGCGGTGGGCAGCGTTTCCGGGTCAGGCATCCGGATTTCGAACTCTATGTCTTCCGTGATATACTCCTCGATGTTACGCACGAGCGCAGTACCCTCGAATACAAACCGGCCCTGGTCGTCCATCGTACTTCGACCTATCAGGGTATAGGCGCTGTCGCCGGATACTCGCGCGTAGAGGTCCAGCGTTCGGAGAAGAGGACGCTCGAAATGCGTCGGCGTGTTTTGCCGGAAGCTCAGGGTATCGGCCCACAGCGTGAGCGTAGCCCGGTTCACGGAAAACGGTTCGCCGGACGTATAGATGTCGCTCGATGCGGATAGCGAAAATTCGGGGACAGGTCCAATGCCTGCCTGCATGAGGAACCGGTTTTCGGGAATATCCACGGACGCCGAACGTTCAGCGTAAGGGTAGGTTTTCCCAATCGGATAAAAAAGAGAGTCCGAACCGGTGGTTGCAAACAGTGTTGTACCCATCGGGCCGAATCCGACCACCGCGTTTCCTTCGACCGGGTCGATGCGGAAGCCATGGAAAAGAGTACCGACATCGGGGTCCCGGAGCACAGGGTCTCGCTCCGCAACCCAGGAATCAGGCAGCGGAACGACAACCAGCGTATCCGTGGCCGAAAAGGTGAATTCCGTGAGGATCGGCCCGGTAGCAAAGGAGGTGCCGATCGATATATCGTCCGTGCCCCAATCTTCATTGATTTCCCTCAGCACGGCTCGCAGTTCGCTGGTTGAATCACCGTATACATAGGTGCGCCGCAGACGCAATTCGACTGCCTCGACGTTACCGGCCCGAAAATCATCCGATGTGACGGCCGTAATGTCGAAATATCCCTGTACTTCGTATTGCCCGAGTACAGGATCGTCCACCATGCCTGCAAGCACACGTGGAGGACTATCGGGGGATTGTTTCAACTCCACAGCCCGCAGGGATGAAAGAGGCTCGACCGTGTTGACAGGGTCTCCCCCGGCCGCGCCGAGCAGGTTGCCGCCGACGTTTGCGGGATCGTCGCAGGCTGCCAGCAGGAAGCCCATACATACGAATACGAGCAGAGTAGGCAGGGCCGTCTTCACGCAGGCTCGATTTTGGGAGAAGGTATCCGGTGGCATGAGGAACGTCATCGACCGGATTTTATTGTGAGGGGACAAAAAACGCGTATGCGTAAAATCACCACGGGTTCCCCGTGTGTACACAATGCAAGCGAGCCTTTCAGGTATTCAGGCTGCTACCTTGCTCAGCAATTGTTCATAGACCGATCGGGCCATTTCGAACTGTTCTCCCGGCGTGTCGGCGAAGGATAATGCGCTCGCCGCCTTTTCTTCAATCTGCGGGAGGGAGATGGTGGCGTCGGCGAACATGTTGCCGACGTGGTTTAGGTCCTTACCGGAAAGAGGCAATGTATCGGTCAGGCCCTCGGCCTCGGCAAATGCTTCGCAGATTGCGGCATCGAAAGAAACCGGATGCGGGGTGAACACGCTTTGCGTGTCCCCGAAAATATCGTCGCCGGCATATTCGGTTTGCAACAACATAGGGACAAAACCGCTCATCCATCCGAAAGCATGGATAATATCCGGGGCCCATCCCAGTTTCCGGATCGTTTCGAGCGATGCCCGTCCAAAAAACAATGCCCGCTCCAGATTGTCTTCAAAAAGCTGATCGTTCTGGACGGTTTGATAGATGCCTTTCCGTTTGAAATAATAATCATTGTCCATGAAGTAGACCTGCAGGCGTATCCCCGGGATGGAAGCCACTTTCACTTTGAGTGTTTCCGTGCGGTTGCCCATTTGGATGCGCGTTCCCGAAAGCCGGATTACTTCGTGAAGACGGTTCCTGCGTTCGCTGACGATGCCGTATCGGGGCATCATGATGCGCATTTCGTATCCTCCCTCGTTGTGGAGTTGCTCGGGGAGGTGTCGGACGATGGTCGCTGTGCTTGAAGATTGCGAGAAAGGATTTACTTCATCGGATACGAAGAGAATCCTCATTGGATTGGTCATGCCCGGATTTGTAACGATCAAATGAAGTTAGACGTAGCCAACAAATATACTAAAAACGAATGAATTCTCCAAGTAAGGATACGAGCGATTTCTTCCGGCGCCGCGTTGCCTATTCCTGTTCCTGTTGTTGGCGTTGAAGGACTTCGAAGTAACGCCTGATCCGTTCCTCGAAATCGGGTGCGTAGCCGCTTTCGAGTGCGCGGATGAGATCGCGATGAAGCTTTTCCCCGATTTCGTCGCGGGGTGCATCGGTCGGCCCCTCACGCAGAATGTTTCTTCCCTCCCGCGATTCGCGCCGTCGTTCGCGGCCCCGTTCCTGCATGGAGCGCTGGGCATCGAGCAGACGTTGCAGAATCCGTTGTTGCCGCTCGATCATTTGCGGGGCTACCTGCCGCGCCTGCAATTCCCGAAGCGTTTCTTCCATATCCTCGGCGATTTTGTCCAGATCCCCCAGTAACCTGCCGCGGGCTTCCGGGTTGCGGCGCACCTGGCTGAGTTGCTCCCTTATGGCTTGCTGCTGCGCACGCATTTGCCGGAGCCGCTGCTCCATATTGGCTCCGAGGCGATTTCCCTGCAGGTCGTTCAGAAACTGCTGGATTTGCTGGTTCAGTTGCTGCTGCTGCTGCGCCATTTGCTGCATCTGCCGGATGACCTGCTGCATACTGCTGCCCCCACCGGACCCCTGCTGGTTCATGAGTTGGTCGAGTACGCCGGCGAGTAGCAGGGCCAGTTCGTTCAGATGCATCATGGAGGCTGTCTGGTAGCTACCGGCTTCTCTGCCAGCCCGCTCCGTCATGGCGCTCGTGGCCCGTTCCATGTCAAGGAGCGCCTGCCCGGAAAGCCGTTGTACTTCCCGGCTGAGTTGGGGAATGTTTTTTTCAAGGCTGCGCAGGGAGTCGATGACGGTCGCAAGCCCTGCCGACAGCGCATCCTGAAGGCGGGCATCCTCACGAAGTGACGACTGATCCGAGGCGCGCTCAAGCAGGTTTTTCCGGAGCGATTCCTGTTCGTGCGAGAGCGTGAGGACATCCCCGAGCGCCCGGCGCAGCCCGGTTGTGTTTATTTGTCGCTGCGCGCCCTGCATGCTTTGTTGCATGTTGACAAGATCGTTCCGGAGTTGCCGGAACCATTGCTGCATGCGTTGCTGGCCGGATTGCGCCTTGTTCAACTGGTCGGAACGCAGTTGGTCGGCATTCTCCATCAGTTGCTGTTGCATATCCTGCTCCCTGACCGACCGGTTCAGTTGTTGCATGTCACGAGCCGGGCCGCGTTGCATTTCTTTGATCCGCTCCTGCGCTTCTTCCATCAGTTCCTCAAGCTGTTCCATTTCTTCCCAGGAGCTTTCCTGACGTTGCGCGAGTCGTTCCTGATCGGAAATCTCTTCCGGCGTTTGGTCGTCTTCGGACGTTCCGGTCGGAGTTTCAGGGGGGAAGTCCGGGGAAATATCCGGATTTTCAGTTCGGTTTTCCGTTTCCTGCTGTTGCAGTAATTCGGTTGTTTCTTCCTGCATGCGCGCTTGCTGGCGGGCCAGTTCCTCAGCCCTTCGCGCCGCCTCTTCCAGACTTTGCTGGGCGCGCAGATTTTTGAATAAATCCAGGGTTCGTTCGAGCCGCTGCCGGTACTGCGTTTCGCTGAATTCAAAGCGCTCTATCGCTTCCTGTACCTGTGCGAGGTCCATATTGGCGATGGATTCCTGAAGTTGCTGAAGCGCTTGCCGCAATTCAGGCGAATCGATCTCTTCAATTACCTGCTGCATTTCCCGATACAGGGAGAGTGTTTCTTCACTTAGCAGATTGTTTTGCTCGGCGGTGCGGTTCATGGATTCGACCTGCTCGGCCAGGTCGTTTACCTGTTCCTCCATGTGCTGCTGCTGTTGCTCAATCTGTTCGATCTGACGCTGGTCTTCCCAGTCCGCATTTTGTTTACGGCGCACCTCGTCGCGTAACTCGTCAAACCGTTCGTCCAGCTGCGTAGCCTGGTCCAGTATGTCCTGAAGCCGGGATTCAACGTCTTCCTGATCCTCACGCAAGGATTCGTACCGTTCGGCGAGCGAGGGCATCCGGAGCAGACGTGCAGGGGTTTGGGCGGCCTTGTATCCTGCCCAGGCATCGTTGTCCCGCACGCGTACAAAGTATTCGATGACGTCTCCCGGCACGGGATCGAGGGACGTCGTGGCGCCGATATGCCAGTCGTACACGATTTGCTGGTCCGGCATTCGCGGATCCGGGGCGGGCAACGTTATTTGTTCGAACGTCTCGGACGGCTCGGCAAAACGACTTTCTGCAAGGCGGTAGAAGAGCGTCAGATCATGGAATCCGAAGTCGTCGCTGATGCTGCCTTCAAGCGTCCGCTGGAGCGTTTCGTCAAGCAAGTCATCAGCCTCCGGGCGCACGAGCAGGATAGACGGCGCGGCATCTTCCTCTGCATCGATGGCGTACTCGATGGGGGCTCTGTTGCGGGCGCCTCGGGTGTTTTCAAGCAGAATCCGGTATGAACCCTTCCGGGATACCGTGAATTTTCCCACCGCGCGTTGGCCGTCCGACTCGAGAGGCATGTAGACGCCGTCGTCGAATGCAATGCCGGCGTTGGTGATCCCGGAGCCGCCGAGGGTGATATCGAGTTCCACCAGTGTGCCGGGCAATCCCGCTACATCGCCCACATTGGGATCGAGCCGCCGGACGGGGAGGCCAGAATAAGCCGGGGGACGCAATGTGACCTGGAGGCTGCGGACCAGTGGATAATCGGTAACGGATACCCTGTACCAGGCGCTTGTGACGGGCGCCGCAGCGACACGATAGCGAAGGGACCGCCGGATGTTCGCGAGTTCATGTCGGAAGACGCCGCTCGAATCCTCGCTCAGGCGGATACGCTCGATGTGGTCTTCGCTTTCGCGGTTGATGGATATTTCGAGTGCAGCGGGTTGTTCTTCACCTTCGGTACGAATCTCTATAGCCAATGTGGAACCCCGCGCTATTTCGACGGAACCCGGTGTTACGTAGAACTGGAACGGAGCCGGCCGGTCAAAGTGCATTCCTGGTGCAAGCAGGCGGGCGGAGGCGCCCATGAATGTTCCGGGAGCCGCGGCAAGAAGGGACAGTAGCAAGAGGACAGGAACGGCGGCAAATCGTATGGTGCGCTTCGCTCTGGAAAAATCCGCGACGGTTTCGAAAGGGATCGACTCGACGTCCGTTCCCAGCATATGCACGGCCTGATCAAGCAGGGGCTGGGGCGTATCGCTGTGGCGGCCTTCCGAAAGGTCCAGCAGGTTCACGAGGCGGTCTCCGATGCGCGGCATCCGGCGGCCAATCTCGCGGGCAATCGCCTCCGGGCCCCGGTCACGCAGAAGTCCCGCTATTTTCAACAGGGGGCGTATCAGGAACCAGGCCAATAGCCCGAGCGACGCCAGCCCGACAATCCGGAAAAGTACTGTTCGGGGGGCCACATCGAGCCGCCACCCCGCTTCGATCAGGGTGGCGACAAGCCACAACCCTGCGATGGCGCCGGTGGTCAGGACGCACCCGAACAGAAAATCGGCCAGCGTCATGCGCCGGGCCGTGGCGTGCAGGCGCCCACGAATGCGCTTCAGGAGTTCAGAGGATTTTTCGTGCATGCCACCGGGAACCGCAGCGATCGGGTTTTTTGTGTACCGTATCGCACATGGAGGGTTTCCGGGAAGCCGCCTCTGTGGTCCGGAATTAGGGCCTGTTGACACTATGCATCGGCGCTCTGCGGGGCCTGTTTTTCTGCCAGGCCAGGCGCCGCGAGCGCAGTGTG
>VXPQ01000057.1 GCA_009839485.1 Bacteroidetes bacterium SB0662_bin_6 | reverse complement strand
GCGTTCGACTGCGAGGCGTCGGAGGCTCCGGGTGACAACCCGCAGTACACGTATGTCTGGGAGGCTACTGGCGACACGCAGGGCACGTCGCTGCTCAGCGCAACGGACATAGCCTCCCCCGATTTCTACGTTCCTGACGAAGTGAGCGAGGCGACAACGTACGAGTACCTGCTTACGGTCTCGGCGGAAAACGCAGAAGACGGTTCGGCCCAAGTGATGGTGACCGTGCTTGACCGGGCGCCTTCCGATCTGACGGCGCTTGGCGTAACGGTAAGCGCCTCGCCCCTGCGTTTCGGCGCGCAGTCGGCGGATACGCAGGTGTCGCTCGATCCGGTGACCGATGGGATATCAACCTACGTATCGGGACCGTACCATGGAGGCCGCATGACGCTTGCGCCGGATGGTAGCGAACTCTTTGATGCGAACGGGGAAATGGACTTGTCCATCGAGCTGACTTCGCCCGTCGTGCTCAAACGCGAAGACGCTATCGAGGCTGCTTCGGTCGTTCTTGCGCCCAACTGGTCGTATGCGGAGTCGTGTGAGCAGCTTTCTTCTCAGGAAGTAGGGGGTCTGTATACGGAGGTGGCGCTATCGGAGGACGACTGCCGGCTTCTTCGCTTCGGAGGCGAGATAGACCTTACGGACGTCGCGTCGGGGCGGTATGCGGGGAATATGGATATCATTTTGCGTTCGGGCGAGCGCGAGGAGACGTTCTCGGTGGAGGTGTCGGTGACGGTCGTTCCCGCACAGCGTGTGATCACGATAGGTCCGGGCGGGGTGCGCTTCAGCACATCGCGCGAGCTTCCTGCGGGCTTGACCGAGGAACAGAACCTGAGCATCTACCCCGATGTGGCGTTTTTGACCGAGGAGAAGCCCCACGGGGTGTTCGAGCTTTCGAATCCGTCGCTCGTTCCACTGGAGGTATCCGTGTCGGCCCGTTTCGGGCATACGGAGGCGACGGAGAATGGGCGGGAGATAGTGGTAGAGGATGTGTCGGCATCTCGTCTTGGCGATTTGTCGTCCGTGGTGGACATCCATCCGGGGATGCTGGTGCTGATGCCCGGCGAGAAGGGCCTTATTCGTTACGGGGTGGAAGAGGAAGCGCGCAGGGAGATGGCCGATAAGGGCTACGCTGCGTTCTTCGACGTGGCGTCGCAGCCTCGCCGGTACGCAGATCTGGACCGCATGCCCGAGGAGGTTACGGGGGACCGTACGGCCCGCGTGACGATGCGCGTTCCGGGAGTGTACGTACCCGGAGAAGGCGCTTCGCAGCTTCGGGCTCGGCTGCTGTCAATCTCGTATGTGGGTACGATGTCGGCGACGTTCCTTCTGGAGACGGTCGATCGTCCGTTTGTAGGCGAGGTGGTGGCGTACGACGGAGACGGTCGTGAGTTGGGCCGCAGGGAGACGCTGGTGTACACGCGCAGCCGGGTGCGTATTCCGCTGGATCGCATGCCTGATGAGGGGGCCGTGTTTTTGCGTTTTGCTCCGAGGGGATCGGGCCGGGCGCCTTTGCCTGCGTCCGTCCAGTGGAATGCGCCGAGAAGAGACATAGGCGATGCGGGGACCAAGAACCGCACAAGCACTCCCACAACGCTTGTCCGGAAACCGTGAGGGCTTGCCCATACCGTATACGCAACGACAGCGCATTGATATTTGAAGCAAGGCGGACGGGATGTTTGACAGTTGTTCGTCAGGCTACGCGCCTGCCTCGCCGCCGCAGTACGTGCAATCCGATGTCGGAAATGACAAAAAGGTCCGGCAAGCTTACGGGGTATATCCCCTGCCTTGGCGCCGTAGCCGGGCCCATGGCGTGCATGCTTGCCGCCTTTGTTCTTATGGTCTTTGCCCCGAAGGGGGCGCAGGCGCAAGTAACCTGTCCCTACGAGCAACCAGATTCTCCAGGAGATAGAGATCATTTGTTATCATTTTATTGCGCTACCAACGGTGATGACTGGACTAACAATACCAACTGGGGATCCAGTGAACCTATTTACAAATGGTACGGGGTTAGCAGCTTTGGGAGTGGAAGCAACACTACAGTTGGTTCGCTAAGTATGAATGGTAACAATTTAACCGGATCGTTACCGGACGAATTAGCGAAAATGACTAAAGCTTCATTTTTAAGCATCAGGGATAATCCAAACTTGACCGGGCCTATCCCGTCCAATTTTGCAGATATGTCTTCGCTTACGAGAGTGAACCTTGACAATAACGGGTTAACTGGATCACTTCCTAATGACCTATATAGGTTAAGCCACCTTACACTACTAAACCTCCGTAATAATAAAGGGTTGAGTGGAGTGGTTCCGTTGAGTACAATTAATCGGCTTAATCCTCTGGATATACGATGCACAGGTCTTACCCTGCCTGCAGATATAGATACTGGAACATGGCGGATTGGAGTAAATTTGCTAATAGGATGTGGGGATTCCGGTTCGTCTCCACCATCGTCACCGGGAGGAAATGACCCTGGCTCGGATTTTCTGACGTATAATTATCCTAATAACCTCGATGCCCGTGTACAAGGT
>VXPQ01000056.1 GCA_009839485.1 Bacteroidetes bacterium SB0662_bin_6 | reverse complement strand
TTCGATAAAAAACCGGGCTGGAAACCCCGGCTGTCAACTTAAATATATAATTCCCACTGCTTACGTCTCACGCGTGCCGTCAGAACCCGAACAAGGGAGGACGAGCCAATCAATGGAAGGCTCGCATATATAATCCGGAAGAGGCCTGTAGTACCTATTCCCGACAGGAAAAAGAACCGCTTCACCTGCGGATCGTTCGGTGTGCGGGTGCTCATTAAAGGAAAAAGGCCTCGCCAGATTTCTCCGGCGAGGCCCTCACCCAATGCTGTTTCCTCCTTAAACGTTATTAGTTATCGAGCATCGCTTCCAACTGTTTTACGCCGGAGCCGATGTCGGCTTTCGCCCTTGATCTGCTGTCCTGGAGTTCATTTAAGGGAACCTCGTTATCGGGCTGGTCCCGTGAAGCTTGATCCATTTTGTGTGCTGGCCGTGTGAGGTAATACTCAGCATTGTCCACGGCCCTGTTTGCCGCAGTCTCGATCTTTTCGCTTGTCCAGTAGCCGTCCAACACTTCAAGTGCCCGGGCGATGTCTTCAGCATGTGGCGAGTTGGTGTTAACCAACGCTTGCGTATGGTGCGCTATGTACGGCTTGACAGCCTGTGGATTTTCGCTGTCAAGCAACGCGTTGAGCGCCGAGTGCGCCACCAACTGAGGTATGACTGTACGCACGATCGGGTTCTGCGTATACTCCGCCACGATCTTGTCAGCTTCTTTGCTCAGATTTTCGGCAGTTATGTCTCCTGCGTGATATTGTTTTGCCAGTTCACGCATTCCTGTCCCTGCCTCATTTATGGCGTTGGCGATTTCCGCTCCCTGGGGTTTGTAACCCTGACTGTCCTCCGCTTTCACGACAGCGATCGAACTGAACGAGACATCTATACCTCCAACCGAATCTGGAGACATAGAGTCTGTTGCGGTGCCGCATCCTGCAAACAGGATTAGAGCCGCAATGGCGGTAAGGTACCTGGTTATTTTCATAGCTATTTCCGTTTTTTCGTGTTGGGTTGGGATTAACAAGCTGGGCCGGTCTCATGAAAATAGATCCATTGATTGGGGCCATCCTCACACTCCCAGGAATAGCTGGCAGTACCATCTCCGCTATTGTAACCGCGAACGGTACATCCATATCCAGACCATTCACAGTCAGGTTTCTTTGCTGCATCGGCGGTATATGGAAAAATCATACAAATGGCAACCACCAATGTGGCGAAAATCCGTTTACTCATGTTCTTTCTCTGTTGGGTTTTTGATACATCCCTGAGGACGCATTGCCTCAGGACTTCGGCGCATATAGTAAAGGCGTTGGTGTAAAAAATCAAATTGCCCCGTCCAAAGAAAGTATGTATCGGATATTGGTGCGATTTAGGAGTTATTGACAACTTTTTGCAGAAAAGTACGTATCGAATTTTGTTATGACTTAGGAGTTATTGACAACTCTTTTCAAGAGGCATGTATCAGGTTTTGCTACGATTTAGGATTTATTGAAAACTCCTTGCAGGAAAGTATGTATCGGATTTTGTTACGATTTAGGAGTTTTTGACATAAGAGGTCTGCAAAAACCGGACGGTTTTTTCGGGCCGCTTCTCATTGCTGCATGTTTTGGGTGCAGAATAGCCTGCAGAGCCGCCTTCCCCTCGAAACCTTGCATTCAACCGATGGCCAAACCGGCTTTCTACCCTCGATGGCGAATTGCACGCGGCCCTCAACGCCTGTCGCGGAACCCCGTCACCGTCAGCCGGGTCTTTGATTCCCATGCTCAGGAACTCAGATATCGTCGCGGCCCGCGAACGGATCCGGGCCGAGGTGGTGCGGACCACCTGCCCGCAATCCTTCGCCCTCGAGGCGCGCGCCGACGGCCGGTTCTATCTCAAAACCGAGTTTCGGCAGCGCACCGGATCGTTCAAGGACCGGGGATCGCTCAACAAGCTTCGGTGTCTCGATCCGACCGCCCGCGAGGGGGGTGTCGTTGCGGCCAGCGCCGGGAATCATGCCCAGGCCCTCGCGTATCACGCCTCCCGGCTGGGGATCGCGTGTACGATCGTGATGCCCGACCACGCGCCCCTCATCAAGATCGCCCACACGCGCGGCTATGGCGCCCGCGTGATTCAGACCGGCGAGACCATCTCCGACGGGATGGCGCTCGTCGATCGCCTGGTCCGAGAGGAGGGACTCACGCTCGTCCACGCCTTCGACGACCTTGATGTGATGGCCGGCCAGGGGACGATCGGGCTGGAGATCCTCGAACAGGTGCCCGACCTCACGACGGTCATCGTCCCTGTCGGAGGGGGCGGGATGATTTCCGGTATCGCGACGGCGGTGAAGGCGCAGCGCCCCGATGTGCGCGTGATCGGCGTGGAGGCCGCAGCCTCACCGGGGGCCCGGGAGTCGCTGGCTGCCGGAAAACCCGTACACCTGGAGAACTCCAACACGCTCGCGGACGGCATCGCCGTGAAGCGGATCGGCGACCTCGCATTCCCTCACCTGACGGCGCTCGTGGACGATGTCGTCCTCATCGACGAGGAACAGATCACCCGCGCGATCTTCTTCCTCCTCGAATCCGAGAAGTTCGTCGTAGAAGGCGGTGGAGCGGTGTCCGTGGCCGCCGTCCTCGAGGGAAAGGTCGAACTCGGCCCCTCCGATGTCACCGTCTGCATTCTCTCTGGCGGCAACATCGACATGAACCTCGTATCGCGGGTCATCGACCGCGCACTCTGGGCCGATGGCCGGCTCGCGCGTCTCGCTGTCGTCGTTCGCGACCGCCCCGGCTACCTCAGCGAGGTGACGGCCCTCGTCGCGATCGAGGGTGCGAACGTGCTCCACATCGAACACACACGCGCCTTCGGGGACATCTCCGTAGGGAAGGTGGGGATCGAACTCACGATCGAGACGCGCGGCCATGACCATATCGCGAGGATTGTGGCCGAGCTTCGCGAACTCGGGCACCGGGTGGAAGAGCTGACCTGAGGCGTCCGGAGGGCGACTCCGGGATAGCGGCGGCCTTCTTCCTCCGCGGCGCCTATGTCCCGTGCCGGCGCATTCCATTCAACGGACGCAGGCAAAGGCGCCCGGCCCGATCCCCTCGGAGCAAAACGCAAAAACACGGCTCCTTCCTCAGGCATGCGGTCCAACGGGATGCGCACGCGGCTGCGCGTGTACACCAGCG
>VXPQ01000055.1 GCA_009839485.1 Bacteroidetes bacterium SB0662_bin_6 | reverse complement strand
GGGCGCGGGGACGAGGCGCGGGGCGCGGGGACGAGGCGCGGGATAGTGACCTCTTCACAGTTAGAATCCATTCTCCTATGTATCAACGCCACACCATGTGCAAATCGGCAGATCTTTCAAATGCCCGGATGTTCGGTCGCCACAGCAACGCACCAACCTGTTCATCGGATTTTTCCCACCCCCATACAAAAAAAGGGCGGGCCGGAATCCGGCCCGCCCCTTCGAAGCGCTCGGCGCCACGTCGCCTTTGCGGCAAGTCGTGGCCTGGAGACAGTCCCTTATAACGAACCGCTCGTCTGCGTCGTGTGATACTCCGAGAGCACACTGGCGACCAGCGAGCGGTACTCCGTATCGCCCATGCCGTCCAGATGCGACAGGTACCGCTTGGCCCGCCAGGAATCGATGGAACGCAGCGCCGCTACGGCCAAGCGCCGGTTCGACTTCAATTCGTCCTCTTCAGCCACCTCGGCAAGCGCCGCCGTCATCCCGGCCAGGTCAACCTGGTCGAAATCAAGCGTTGCGTATACGATCACGTTCTTCAGTGTCTGGCTGCGCACCTGCGCATGCGACGACTGAAGAGATGCAATGATCTGCCTGGAAACCAACTGATTGAGAACATTGGGGTCCGTAGGAACAAGGTCGTTCTGGGACCACGCAGGGGCAATCGGGGTGAAACCGACCACCAGCATGGGAACAAGGAGAAAAAGCGCTTTCAATCTTACAGCTATGAAACGTGAATTCATGGCAATCCTCAGGTGAAGAGGTGAGAAAAATGGTTCCCGCCCAGGATGAGCACGCTCCGTTTCGAGCGCTGGAACAGTCTCGTCTACGGAAGGCTCCGACAATAGTTACAGAGAATCCTCCGGAGGAATTTTTTTATTCGCTGAGCAGCGAAGACGCCGTCATTGCGCGGCGAATATGCTCCTCCAGCTTCTCCGGACTGTCGCTGCCCACATACAGCAAACGATCATTGGAGAGGGTCAAAACCACGGCCTGGTTGCCGCGGACCGTCCAGGCCTTCTTTTTACCTATTCCACGAATACCCCACCCCCCGAATTCGGCAATAGGGCGGTACCGCACGCTTTCTATGGAAACGATGTCGGCGAACGGAATCGACCTCTTCACCAGCGGAATCGACCCCATGTATATGAGCAGACGCGTTTCCTGGACCAGGGCCGTAAGGCCGCCGAAGATATACCGGATGGCCACGCCGATGCCCAGGATGGCCGCGATAGAGATGACCCGGCTCCCTATTCCGGAGTCCGTGCCCAATCCGAAAACAAAAGGAAGGCTGGTGGCGCCGAGGCACCCCCATACGACCAGTTCAACCCATCCGGGCCAGGCAGAAAATTCCCGGTACGAGGTGGATTCCATGCCCTACTCCGCCAGACGCTCGATCGGCCCCTGCGGGCCCGTCAGGATGACTCGGCTCCAGGTGGAATCGTCGTCCCCGTCACCGTACACCATGAAATGCCCGCCGTACGCCCCGCCGTCAGGATCGCAATGCACGATCATGAGGCTGTACTCGTCCCCCGTGGCAGGCGGCGATACCCAGCGCGGGTCGCTGACCGGAAAGAACGCATCCATGCGCACCCGGGCTTCGAGCTTGAAATCCCCGGCGCCGGTTCCCCATGGATCGAACTGCAATGCATAATCCACCATGTCGTCCGGCATCTGCGCCTCCTGATAGGTGTCTTCCGGGGTTCCGTAACGCCACCAGGCCCCGTAATCCGGCATGGACGCATCCGCCACGAAGCAAAACGCATTGTCGCCGCGCCCGAATCGTTCCGGCGCATCGTCCTGAGGCGCCTCCATGAACCAGCAAATGGAATCCTTGAACATCCAGCGGTGTGGCGCTGGCTCCGGATCGTCCACATCGTTCACATTGTCATGCACCTCGGCGCCGAAATACAAATACGTTTCGTCCCACGCCATGTAGTACCGGGCGCGCAAATCATCCTCCAGAGCAGGTTCGTCGGGCGCCTGATCCGTCAGACGGTTGCGAGCGCCGCCGTCGTACCAGGATGCATGGCGCAGGCGGTAGATATCCCACACGCCGTCATGATGGGCCGCCTCCTTCCATTCGTCGAGGTTCCCGTCGATCGCGGGAGCGTCCGCAAGATACGGTACGTGAAGAGGCGGGGGTTCTACCAGTATCTGGCCCTGCGCATGCGGAGCGAAAAGCGGCAGGAGGACAACGAGAGTGAGGATCGGGGCAAAAGCAAAGCGGGCCATGGTCGTAATCTCCGGAAAGAGCATCTACGGCAAGTACGTCGCCAGATCAGTGTAAACGGGACGTTATGACAATGCAGGCTACACGAAAAGAACAATAAAACAAAATCTGTCAGCAGGAGCACCGGGTTTCGTGCAGTACGAAGATCAGCAGAAACACCGGGTTTCACGCCGGCACGAAGGTCCGCAAGTACCCCGCACTCTGACGCAGGGACAATTTTCTTGCCTCCAGCGAATGTTCGTACGCGCGATCCTCCACCTCCACGCAAACCGGGCCGTCGTATCCGGTGTCGGTCAACACAGAGAAAAAACACCCCCAGTCCACATCGCCGAGTCCGGGCAGTTTGGGCGTATGGTACTCAAGGGGCGTAGCGAGAATGCCTACCTCGTCCAGCCGATCCCGGTCGAGGCGCACATCCTTGGCATGCACATGAAAAAGACGGTCGGCGAAGGTGCGCAAAGGGCGCAGGTAGTCCATCTGCTGCCAGATCATATGCGACGGATCATAATTCAGCCCGAACCGGTCGCTGGGAATATCCTCGAACATGCGGCGCCAGATAGCCGGACTGTACGCAAGATTCTTGCCCCCCGGCCATTCGTCCTGCGTAAAAAGCATGGGGCAGTTCTCGATGGCGATACGCACCCCGTGCTCCTCCGCAAACGCGACGAGCGGCCTCCATACGGCCAGAAACCGCGGCCATTGGTCCTCGACCGACCGGGCCGGATCGCGCCCCACGAAGGTGTTTACAAGGTCTACCCCGAGCAGCGCGGCGGCGCGCACGACATTCCGGATATGTTCGACGTATACGGCGGATTCGTCCGGATCGGGCACGAGCGGGTTGGGATAATACCCGAGCCCGCTGATTCCCACCCCCGCATCTTCGACCACCGCGCGCACCTGCCGGGCGTCCGATTCGGAAAAGTCCGTCACATCGATGTGGGTAACGCCCGCGTAGCGGCGCTCCGCCTTGCCCCGGGGCCAGCAAAGCAACTCCACGCAGTCGTAGCCCTCCTCTGCGGCCGTCTCGACAACGCCCTGCAGGTCAAGCTCCGCGAGAATGGCGCTTACGAACCCGAGTTTCATATCGTTATCCAGCGGGCCTCCCGGTGACTCTCGAGAATGGCGTCGCACAACACGATCTCCTTGTGCCCCTCCTCGAACGAAGGATACAGCCGCTCGCCCGAACCGCCGCTTTCCACCGCCTCGTAAAACGCGCGGAAACAGTGTTTGAACGTATCCGCGAAGCCTTCGTTGTGCCCGCCGGGGTAGCTGGTAAAGCGTCCGGGAAGATCGTGCAGCAGCGCCGGATCCCGGACCAGCGCTTCGCTGGGCACATTGCGGCGCCCCACCTGGAGTTCGTTGGGGAACTGGCTGCTCCAGAAAACCGACTGCTCTGCGCCGGAGATTTCGTACCGAAGACAGTTCTTGTATCCCGCCGTAACCTGGGAAACCCACAGGCTGCCCCGCGCGTCTCCCTTGAAACGGAAAAGCACGCTGCCGCAATCTTCCGTGTCGATTGGGATAGCTTCCGTATCCCCTTCGTAGGTCCCGCTGAATGTCTGGACCTCGCCTGTGGGCCGCTTGCGTACGGGATGCACGATTTTCAGATCCGCCAGGACCGCCTCGACCTCCAGCCCCGTCATGGATGTCACGAGATCGATCCAGTGCGTGCCGATGTCGGATACAGCGCGCAGCGGGCCGCCCTTGTCGGACAGTACGCGCCAGTTGTAGTCCGTATCGTACAACAGCCAGTCCTGCACATAACTGCCCACCACCGAGTGCAGTGCGCCCAGTTCTCCGCCGGCGATCATGCTCCGGACCTGCAGGTTCATGGGATAGAACCGCTGATTGTAGCATACGCCTGCCTCCAGCCCCGATGCGCTTGCGGCCTCTACCAGTGCCGCCGATTCCCCCGCATTCATGGCGAGCGGCTTCTCGCACATCACATGCTTGCCGGCTTCGAGCGCGCGCATGGAATATTCGTAATGCAACACATTCGGCAAGGCAAGATGCACAGACTGCACCTCCGGATCGGCAAGCACTTCGTCGAGGCTTGCATAGGCCCGCGGCAAGCCCATGGCGAGGCGGGCCTGCTCGGAGCGTTCCGGGCTGCTCCCGAGAATGCCCGTCACATGAACATTTTCCAGTCGCCGGAGGGCCTCGACATGTACGGGGCCGATGAATCCGGAGCCG
The DNA here is from genome assembly GCA_009839485.1 of Bacteroidetes bacterium SB0662_bin_6. Taxonomy (NCBI): domain Bacteria; kingdom Pseudomonadati; phylum Bacteroidota; species Bacteroidetes bacterium SB0662_bin_6. The sequence continues at coordinate 25,501 of VXPQ01000055.1, read as the reverse complement.
GCTACGGCTACTCCAGTCATATTCTTATCGCAACCATGCTTTCTTGACGTCAGGATTGCCGGCCGTGTTCAGCACATCCATCTGATCGTCGGACAACTGCACGTCCACGGCGCCCAGATTTTCCTCCAGTTGCTCGACCCGGCTGCCGCCGAAGAGCGGGAGAATTTCGTTTCGGAGCATCCAGGCGATAAGCACCTGGTTCGGGGTGGCGTCTACTTCCGCGGCGACGCTCCGGAGCGCTGCAAGGCGCTCGTCCGATTCCGGCCCGGCAAACTGGGCGGGGACAGGCCGGTCATCCCGCGTGTAGGCCCCCTGCAACAGCACGGAATACCCGATGAGCGTAATCCCGTGATGGCGGCAATACCGCTTCATGTCTTCGGTCACGAAGATTTGCGGACCGAAATCGGCGCCATGACGAGGACGCAGATAGGTAAAGCGCTGCTCCACGGCCTGATACGGTGTCCAGCCCCGTTCCTCGGCCAGCTTGCCCGCCTCGGCAATGCGCCAGAGCCACACGTTGCTCGCGCCGATCGTGCGCACCTTGCCCTTCTGAATCAGCCGGTGGAATGCCTCCATGGTTTCTTCCATGGGCGTATCGAAGTCGTCCCGGTGGGCATAGTAGACATCGATATAATCGGTCTGGAGACGGGCAAGGCTTTTCTCGCATTCCCGTTCGATTTCGTCGGCGGAGAGGCCGCCGTCGCTTCCGGGATAATCGAATCCCAGTTTGGAGGAGATCTGAATCTTGTCGCGGACACCGCGCTCCTTCATCCATTGGCCGATGGTCGTTTCGCTCTCGCCTCCGGAGCAGCCTTCAACCCAGCTTGAATAGAAATTGGCTGTGTCGAGAAATGTGCCGCCCCGGTCGTAGAACAGGTCAAACAAGGTAAAGGATGTTTCGCGGTCGATGCGGCTGCCGATCAGGTCCGTCCCGTAGGACAGTGCAGACACTTCCACATCGCTATGGCCGAGTTTCCAGGTTTTCATGAGGATGGTACAGGGATGGCTATTTGTGAAAAAGAACGAACATCGTGTAATGTACAGGGGGGCAAGCCTGTGTCAAACCGAATGATGCATAAGGCATCAGGATATCGTGAGACATGCACACACATCAATACAATATGGATATCCCGGCTCCCGGACGGGTAGTGGCGCCAGGCCCTTCGAACTCGATCCGATCGAACCGGGCTACCGTGCCTCGCTCGGGCCCCTCGAACACGATATACAGATCATGTGCTCCTTCCGGGGCTTCGATCGGAAGGGTGTAAGGCATCCAGTGAATGATGGGCGGTCCGCCCTCGCGTTCCTCGATAGGAGATTCTTCGGGAGGTGCAATAGCCGTTTCCGCCAGAATCGGCCCGTCGGCGGCGTCCAGTCTTACCTGCACCGCCCCATCCGCTTCAGGCACAAGATACAATGTAAGCGCATCGACGCCGTGCAGATTCACGGTGGAAAACGACACATACTCCGCATGCCCCAGTTCGACATACACCTCGGTTTCGTCCGGGAACTGGGGGCGCTGGCGATTGCCCGTGATGACCAAGTTGTCCCCTTCACCCATTGAGCGGTTTTCCGCCTGCACCACATTCGGGTACAGGATCACCTCGTCCGACGACGTAAGCGCGGGCGTACCCCAGTCCGTGTAGCTTGCTATCAGGCGTACGTACCGGTCTATAATGTACGGCCCGTTGCCAGGATCGGGCACTACGTTGAACGCGCCGGTATTACCGCGATGCATGTGCAGCGGACGTTCATGGGTGTCATGTCCAAGAAAGGGTTGCAGGGTAACGCGCGCACCCGGACTGGCCAACATGCCTTCCTCCGCGTCAAGCACCTGCACTTCATAGGGCACCGACGTATTCATGGGCACAATCCCCCCGAAGGGCGGCCATGCGATGGACACTTCGGGCGCCGTGTTGCCGGCGGTAACCGTTATGTCCGTTTCCGAAACCATGCCTTCGGCGTCCGTCACCGCGAGGCGAGCCGTATACGTTCCGAGCTCAGCGTAGATATGCTCGGCGGTCGGCGTTTCGGCATCCGCAACGCCGTCTCCGTTGAAATCCCAGGAAAAATGCAGTTCGCCCCCGTTACGGGATGCGGAAGCCGACCCGTCGAAGGCCACGGCAAGCGGCGCCGGACCAGACAAGGGTTCTGCGGTCGCAAGGGCTTCCGGCGGACGTTTTTCATTTCCGTAATAATCAATGCGGACCAGTTGTCCGTCGCGATTATGCCCCCAGAATTCCTGCCCCCACTCCAGCACATACAGGGTCTGATCCGGCCCCAGCGCAATATCGACCGGGCGGGTATACGGAATTTCGGGAGTAAACGCCGTGATCTCCATGGCGTCTCCGTGCTCGTCGTTGAGCACTTCCTGAATCCAGTTGCGCGCCCATTCAAACAGGATCACCTTGCCGTCATAGTATTCGGGAAGCGCATGGGGCCCCGCTATCTCCGGATCATAATGATAAACGAATCCGGGGGCCGCGGACATGCCTCCCAGGCCCATTTCGGGAAATTCCTCCGACGGACCATAGCTGTAGTATATCCAGGCCGGTTGTGCAGGAGGGAGTTCGCGCAATCCCGTGTTGTTCGGAGAATCGTTGATCGGGTCTTTCGGGTCGTACCAGTCACCGTATTCCTCCGTCTCGAAATTCAGATCGCGGTACGGTGCATTCGGCCCGACAAAATAGGGCCAGCCAAAGAATCCAGGCATCTTCGCCTGTCCGAATTCCTCCATTCCCTGCGGCAATTTGTCTTCGACATACTGATTTCCCGGCCCCACATCGCCCCAGTAGAGCCAACCTGTTTCCGGGTCTACCGTATAGCGCCACGGATTCCGGTGCCCCATCGTGTAAATCTCCGGCCGGGTGAGCGGATCGTCGTCCTCGAACAGGTTGCCTTCAGGGATTGTGTACGAGCCGTCCGGTTGCGGACGAATGCGCAGGATTTTCCCGCGCAGGTCGTTCGTATTGGCCGTGGTCCGTTGCGCATCGTAGAGCGCCCGGCCCGGTCGTTCATCGGTGCGCGGAGCTGTTCCTCCCGTGTTGTCCCCCGTGGACAACCACAGGTTGCCGTCCTTGTCGAAATGAAGTTCTCCGGCGCTATGGCAGCAAAGGTCGCGCTGCATGAACACCTCCAGCACAATGACTTCGCTGCCCATATCCAGCCGATTTCCCCGCATGGTGAAGCGAGACAGCCGATTCGGATCCTGACTGAGCGGCATGTAATAGAAATAGACCCAGTTGTTTTCCTCGAAATTCGGGTCGAGCGCAATGCCCAGCAAGCCGTCCTCGATCTTCATGGAGGTCGGAATCCAGCCCGCCATGACCGTCGACTCGATGGACGGGTCCCATATCTTGACCGCTCCATCCCGTTCGATCCAGAACACACGCCCGTCGGGGGCTACCTCCAGTTGCATCGGATAGGTGGTGTCGTCGTCGAGCACGACCTCCTCGTACGATCCCGTCAGCGTAGGGCCGACATCCCCGTCCACGCGGCCAGCCGCCCACAGAATGGCCTGGAGCAAGTGCTCGCGGAACAGCGGCTCCTCGTAGCTTTCCGAGGTATGCCCGCCGCCGGTGTAAAGAGCGCGACCGCCGTCGTATTCATGCGCCCATGCGATCGGGTGATCGTCGCCCATGTTGCCCCCCTCGTAACTTTTTTCGACGAGGGTGGCCAGCACATGCACCTTGCCGCGCGGGTTCGCCTTGTAATTGTACCATTCGTCCGTGCGCGTCCAGCGCTCCGGCAGATGCGCCGTAGCGGGAAACGCCCGGTCGAGCACAGCAATATCGGCTTCCTGAATGTGCGGGTGGCTATCGAAATACCCCCCCACGAGTTGGCCGTACCAGGCCCAACCGTATTCGGTATCCGCCGCCGCGTGCACACCGACATACCCGCCGCCTTCCTGGATGTACCGCTCGAAGGACGCCTGCTGCTCGTCATTCAGCACATCGCCTGTCGTGTTCAGGAACACCACCGCGCCGTAGGCGGCCAGATCCGGCCACACAAACGCCGTACTGTCTTCCGTGTGCGTGACCGAGAACCCGTGCTCCTCGCCGATCTCCCGGAGCGCCTGGGCGCCGTCTTCGATAGAACTGTGACGAAATCCCGCCGTTTTGCTGAAAACAAGGACGGACAGATCATCCGTGTCCTGTGCCACAGCCTCGTCCTGTGCGTCACCCTGATCCTGTGCAGCGGCCGGTTTTTCGAAAAGAACCGGTCCTGCCGCGAGCAAGCAGGAAACAAGAAAAACAAAAGAGAGATGGGGGCCGCGCCCCCGATGTATTGGTTCGTCGTTCACCATATATGGTCTATTATGGTCTATAATCAGATCAGGAAACTCAGACGTACCGGTATACCGGATTCAATCCAGACTGACGTCCCCGTCCACGCGGCCTGCCGCCCACAGAATAGCCTGGTGCAAGTGCTCGCGGAACAGCGGCTCCTCGTAGCTTTCCGAGGTATGCCCGCCGCCGGTATAAATAGCGCGCCCGCCGTCGTATTCATGCGCCCATGCGATGGGGTGGTCGTCGCCCATCCTGCCGCCCTCGTAACTTGCTTCGACGAGCACGGCCAGCACGTGAACATTGCCGCGCGGGTTCGCCCTGTAATCGTACCATTCGTCCGTGCGCGTCCAAACCTCCGGCAGATGCGCCGTGGCGGGAAACTCCCGGTCAGACACCACAATATCGGCCGGCTGAACATGCGGATGGCTGGCGAAATAGCCCCCTACAAGCTCACCGTACCAGGCCCAGTCGTATTCGGTATCCGCCGCCGCATGTATGCCGACATACCCGCCGCCTTCCTGAATGTATTGCTCAAAGGCCGCCTGCTGCTCGTCATTCAGCACGTCGCCCGTGGTGTTCAGGAACACCACCGCGCCGTAGCCGGCCAGATCCGGCGAGGCGAACACCGTACTGTCTTCCGTGTGCGTGACCGAGAAACCGCTCCCCTCGCCGATTTCCCGAAGCGCTTGGGCGCCATCCTCAATGGATCGGTGACGGAACCCTGCCGTTTTGCTGAACACAAGGACGGCAAGATCGTCCGCCTCCTGCACGACGGCCTCGTCCTGTGCCTCGCCCTCATCCTGCGCGGCAGCCGGCGTGTCGACAAGGGCTTGCCCCGCCAGAAGAAAGGCTGTAAGGAAAAAGATTACGGACAAGCGGGGGACGTGCCCCCGCACTACCGGTTCTTCGTTTTTCATAGTATCCACCAGGATTGTGAATAGCTGACTTACCGGTACGCCGGATTCAGCGCGCGCTTGAGCGACGAAGCATCGTCGAGGCGCATGATGCGCACATGGCGGTACCAGACCGGGCGGCCGTGATCCTGCAAACCGATACGGCCTTCCCTCGCAAAGTCCCGGAGGGCGCGCGTGAACTTGTTCCTCGCGCCGCTCGGGTTCATGTGCGCCGTGGTCCACTGGTCCAGATCCGCCTGGGCCACGCGCACGCCGTTCACTTCGGTAATGATCTGGTTGTCAAAGGCAAAAACGCGCAGCCAGTTCCATTCGCCCGGCGGATACACGGGATTGGTGTGTGGCTTGACCAGATCGTAGAGTGTACCGGTCGTGCTCCCCTGACTCGTCGGCCTGCCGTAAGAATTGTTCACCTGCACCTCGATTCCCGTAAATACCGGGTCGGCAATGTCTTCCGTACGGATAAAAATACCGCTGTTCGAATTCTCGACCGTCTTGAACTCGACTTCCAGCACGAAATCCCCGTAGGTGTCCTTCGCCCAGAGGTAGTGTTCGTTCGGCATGGAATTATCGAACTCGCGGTCGAGCAGGATCATGCCGTCCCGGACTACCCAGGAATGGCCTTCTCCGGCAACCCAGTTCTCCAGGTCCTCCTCGCGGCCGCCGAACAGGATTTCCCATCCCTCCGGATAGTCCATGCGAGCAAGGTCTTCCCGCTGCTCGTCGTCGATCGGGTCGATCCAGATGTTGCGGAACTCAATGACGCTGGAGGTCGGATCCATTTCGCCCGTCTCCTCGATCATACCCCCGTGATGCTGGAGTCCGATGGGACCGCACTCGGGAATACCGGGAACGAGTGCATTATGAATGACCTCTTCCCCGTTCAGACGCACCGTAACCCGGTCGCCGATCATCCGGATGTCGAATTCGTTCCACTCCCCGACCGGATGATCCATCCGTTTGGACGGAACCGCCGCCGCGCGTACTTCCGGCGCGTTGTTCTCGTTCGTGCGCACCCCCCAGAGCTCGCCGGAGCCCACGCCCCAGTTCCAGATATTCGCCTGGTCATACGATCCGCGCAGGAGAATACCCGAATCCGAGTTCGGCGTGGGGTTCGTGACGATATTCCCGTCGTCATCCGTTTCGTACGTGCCGTCCGGGAGGATATTCGGCATGTCGAAGATACCCGAAGCCTCCGGGAAGCGCCACTCCACATGCAGGTTGTAATCGCAGTACTCCTCCTCCGTGAAGAGGTGCTTCACTTCCGCTTCCGAGAGGGCGTCGTACTTGATCATAAAGTCCTCGACTTTCCAGTGCCCGCCGTCGCCTTCCGGAATGACCCAGCCACTGAAGTCCCTGCCGTTGAACAACGTGCCGTACTCGCCCCAGGCGCGCCAGGTGTCGTACTCGTCGTACGTGGGCAGGCGGTACGCATCGCCCGGCGTAGGCGGAGCGCCTTCGTTGTAGAAGATATACAGACCCGCCTTGCTCGGATTCACGACATCGTTGCGCCCGTCGCCGTTCATGTCCACCACATGCACATTCATGCCCATGCCGAACGCATAATTCGGCGACGGATTCAGGCTCGCCTCGTATCCGTACCGGGGAAGGTGATTGTAGAACAGAATGTGCCGTATCGGGTCGCCTGCGTTCAAATCATACCAAAAACCGAAAAGCGGCTCGAACGCTCCGATGTCCCTGCCGTAGTGCGCCATCAGCCGGCGTCCCGTCACCAGATCGTCCTTGCCATCGCCGTTCAGATCGCCCAGCGTCATCGTGTGAAACTGGGTATACTCGCTTTCGAGCCAGTGTTCCTCGAACGACCGTTCGCCGTCCTCCATCTTCTGCTCATACCAGGCAAGCCCGTACGCATGCGCAGACCCGATAATGACGTCGTTCAGGCCGTCCTCGTTCACGTCATGCACCAGAATCGGGTGGGAGGCCGCACTGGCGATCCGCTCCTTGAGCGATTCGAATTTCCAATCGTCGTGGTAGGTCCACATACCCTTTGCCGCTTCGCCGCCCGGGTTTTCATACCAGCCCAGCGGTGTCGCAATGTCTGGATCGCCGTCCATGTCAATGTCGTCCATGCCGTTCCCGTGCATATCCACGTCGTACCCTACTACATGCTCGATGAAATACGGGTGCTCACCAATGTTCTCCAGCCACGTCATGCCCTGATCCTCGTAGAGCCCCCAGTGGTTCACCAGAATATCCTTGTCGCCGTCGCCATCGATGTCATGGTGTCCCTCGACGCCCTCCATATTAAACGCCTGGTGCACCTTGTGCGAAGCCCACGTGTCGATCTTGTTGCAGGGATTCTTGTACCAGTAGACACCCTTCATGAACATCCAGCCCGAGCTCACGATATCCGTGCAGCCATCGCCGTCCACATCCATGGGGAACTCGGAGTTGTTCTCGGTTTCCGGACCATTCACATCCCCGCCGCTGCGGAAATTTTCATGCTTGATCCAGAGAGGAGCTTCGTACCAGTTGCGGCCGGCCACGATATCCAGATCCCCGTCGTTGTCGATGTCCACGACGCTCGCGGTTTCCGAGAACGGGCCGAACCAGTACGATCCGTTCGCCGGATCGTGGGGCGGCGCGTCCACCTTGACGGGCTGGAACAGAATAGTGGGTTCGGGGGCTTGCGCCTGGAGCGCAACAGGCATAAGAAGACAGGCCGCCGCAAAAAGCGGCAGCAAGGTCGCAATTCGCATGTTTGAGGTCATAGGAAGTATGAGATGGTGTAAAAAGGAGTAGAATATGGAGTAAAAAGGATCCTGACAGGTGTGCAGCTACCCGGCCATCGTGGCGATAGCCGCCCCGGCGACCATGAGCACAGCACCGCCCATTTGCACGAGAGAAATCGGCTCATGGGCTGATAACCATCCGAAGTGGGACATGATCAGGCCGCCGATCACCTGCCCGGCGAGCAGAATGATGAAGAAGTTTCCGGCGCCCACTTGCGGAATGGACCATGCGATGGCGAATACAAGGCAAGCGCCCATCGCACCCGCTGTCAGGAGCAGGGGATGCACATTTTTCAGGGTTCCCAAAGCGCCTGCCTCCCAGCCGGTCAGGCCCACAATGATGGCCATAACGGCGCCAATGGTCCAGAAGACCGCGTTCGCCACACGGGGGTTGGCCATGATTTCGCCTACCCTTGCATTCATCGCAAGGTGGACTGCAACGATGATGCCGAGCACCACCACGAATATGAAAAACGTGAGTTTCATGACGTAGATACCTTAATTGGTGGGTAGAGGCAGGTATGCGGGAAAGCGCTTCGAGCGACGAATCGCTCTTGGGGAAGCAGCCCAAACCGCAATAAAAGCACGCCTATGAGGGTACTGCGCAGAATCGTCTTAATCAAGTCTTTACATTAAGAGGGCGACCGCATATACGGTGTCGCACAACGGATACTGGGCAGCACCCCGCATTCCGTGAACAATGAATGAACACGCGGGGAAGACCTCTATAATTTTGTGAACAATTCGTCAAATTGTGCGAAATTGTTAAGGATATTCTCTCGTTTTGCCGTCTGCATTGCCGGATTACCCCGTTCGGTGTTCCATACCGTACCTGATCAGGGGTTTGTTGCAACCCGCATGCGTTGTGCATTGACCAGAAACGTTTCATGCCTGCTTCCTTGAGATCCGTCCGCCGGGCACCCGGCCTGTCCCGCCGCGCTTTCCTCGGCACGCTCGGTAAAACGGGCGCCGCGTTTGCCGCCGCTCCGCTCATCGTACCGAGAAACGTGCTCGGCGGCCCGGGTTTCCTGGCCCCCAGCGATACGGTGAACGTAGCCTGCGTCGGGGTCGGGGGCATGGGCAAAGTCAATCTGGCGAACATGAACGATGTCGCCATCACAGGCCTTTGCGATGTGGACCTGGACTTCACCGCGCCCGCTTTCGAGACCTGGCCCAAGGCGGCCCGGTACCAGGATTACCGCCGCATGTTCGATGAAATAAGCGATGACATCGACGGAGTCGTGATCGCCACGCCGGACCACACGCACGCCCTCATTACCCTGGCGGCCATGGAACGCGGCATCCATGTATACACCCAGAAGCCGCTTACGTGGTCGGTATGGGAGGCGCGGCAGCTGGGCCTTGCCGCCGAACGGTACGACGTCGTCACGCAGATGGGAAACCAGGGGCGTTCCTCGAACGAACTCTACGACATCGCCGAACACGTCAAGGGAGGCACGATCGGAGAAGTCGGGGAAGTGCATGTGTGGACGAACCGCCCCATCTGGCCGCAGGGCATGGACCTGCCTTCCGTGCTGAAACGGAAGCCGGACGGCATCGACTGGGACCTGTACCTCGGCCCCGCTGCGAACATGGCCTACGACCCGGCCTTCCATCCGTTCGTCTGGCGCGGGTGGGTCCCCTTCGGCACGGGAGCGCTGGGCGACATCGCAGCACACTCCTTCGCCTTCGTGGCCACGGCGCTGGACCTCGGTGCGCCCACCACGGTAGAAACCCGGTCCTCCGCCTTCAACGGCCACTCCTACCCGGTCGCTTCGACCACCTTCTTCGAATTCCCCGCGCACGGGGAACGCGGGCCGGTACGGCTTACCTGGTACGACGGCGGGTTCAAACCTCCGCGCCCCGAAGGCCTCTCCGACGGCGAATGGCTGAATTCGAACGGCATGATGTATGTCGGCTCGAAGGGTACGCTGCTGCATATGGGCGGCGTGCGCTTGATGCCCGGCGATCTCGCGGAGAACACCCCTCCCCGGCTGTACGACCGCATCGCGAACGAGAGCCACGAAAACAACTGGGTGCGCGCGATCCGGGGCGAAGAAAACGCCTCGTCGCCCTTCGCCTTCGCTGCCCCCCTCACCGAGACCGTGCTGCTCGGCGTCGTCTCGCTCCTTGCGGGCAATAAAAAGATTCACTGGGACGCGGAAAACCTCCGCATTACGAACCTGCCGGAAGCCAACCGGTATCTGCGCCGTACGCCGCGGAAAGGCTGGGAACTCCCCGCCGTCGACGCGGGGTGATTCCGGCGAATCGGACCCACCGTATTTATCCTTAACCACCACACACGCCACAGTATCATGCCCATACGTACTCTTTCCCTCTTCGCTGCCCTCGTTTTCCTCGCAGCAGGGTGCGCCTCCGATTCGGGAGACGCGGATTACGACGCTGCGGCCGAATCCGAAACGCCGGAAATGGCCGATCCGCATCCGGATACTTCCGAACCCGGATGGATGCCGCTCTTCAACGAGGACCTCTCCAATGCAATAGACCCCGGGGGCGTTTGGGCATGGGAAGAAGGCGTGCTCACAAGCAGCGTGGATCAGGGCCTCTTTACGCAGGCCACCTACAACGACTTCGTGCTGGACCTCGAAGTCATGTTCGATCCGGGCGCGAACAGCGGGATCATCCTGCACGCGACCGAGACGGACACCAGCGCCTGGATTCCCTATTCCATCGAGGTGCAGATCGCCGACGATTACGCCATGAAAGATTCGGCCCGGCACCACCAGGAATCCGGCGCTTTCTACGGGCATGTGCCCCCGTCGGAGCAGCGAATCAAGCCTGCCGGAGAATGGAACCGCTACACGGTGACTGCAAGGGGCGACTCCCTGTGGACGGCGCTCAACGGCATGGAAGTGAGCGAAATCGACATGAGCGAATACCACTCTGCGGAAACCAATCCGGACGGGACCTCCATTCCGCCCTGGCTGAGCAACCCGCTGGCCGAATTGGCTACCGAGGGCCATATCGGCATCCAGGGCAAGCATGGGGAAACCGGGGTCTGGTTCCGGAACCTCATGATCAAGCCGATGGAGTAGGGCCTATAACTGGAACGTATAGGTGTATTTGACGAGCAGCGTCCGGTTGTCCGTGAACGGCGGCGCGGGGTTGAACCGGTTCCGCGCCGTGTTCATTCCATGGTTGTAGACCAGCCACAGGTCGTTCCCCTCGCGGAAATTGTACCGCAGGCGGATATTGGACGAGAGCGCGTCGCTTATGCTGTTGTACTGCAGGAAGACGTTGGCCGACGCCTGCGTATCCAGGGCCATGCCGATCCTGAACCGCAACAGGTGCGCGTGCAACCCGGTATCCCTGTCCGGAAAACGAATCCGGCTGTACTCGTAGCGCCCTGAAATCTCAAGGTGCGGCGATACGTACCAGGTGGGACGCGCAGCGGCCGTGACCTTCCAGCCGTCGTAGAAAGGGCCTGCCTGTAACGTGGGCCCCAACCGGTACCGGTTCGTATTGGATTCTCCATACGACACTTCCGCTTCCCAGAACGTGTAGCTTCCGGCGGGGATCTCCACCTCTCCGATCGAAAAAGGAGCAGATAGATCTTCGTACAAGACCATGAACCCGGCCTGCCCCCGCGTTCCGTTCCGGGCCCCGTAACTCCACCGGGGGCCCACCTGTGCGGATTCGATGGAACCGTCCTGATTGCGCAAATACGTAAATCCGGCCATTTCGAAGGTGTGGAAAATCAGCCGGGCGCCTTCCGGAGGCAGCCAGGTGTAGGAAAGCATGTTGTCCACCAGGGTGAAGTCGTTGCGCTGCGAAAACCCGATGCCCGGATCGTAGTCCGCGCCCGCCCAGGCCAGAATGGAGCGGTATTCCCATTCCCTGCTGCGACGCCGCTCCATCTGCACGGTCATGCGTCCGCCGTTCAGCGGGCGGTAATCCGGGCTATCGATGCGCACGTCATCGAACGAGTGCGCCCACTGGAGCGTCAGATAATCGTCCCCGAAAAGCCGGAAAACGCCGTCCAGGCCGTAGGCGAAGTTGTACGCGCCGTCCGCCCCGAGGCGGCTCGTCCCCATCGCGCCCGCATACGACCAGGGGTTGAACACCTTCCGCCGCAGGCGCAGCACCCCGAAATTCTCCGACGACTGGTCGCCGGAGGCCGCGGTCTGCATGGTGAGCGCCCCAATGTCCCACTGTCCGAAGCGCCCGGCGCCGCGCGCGCCGCCGAGGATCGGCACGGGAGCACCCTCTTCCGTCAGCCCGATGCGCCGGCTGTGAAAAAGACGGCTCAATCCCCCTGTCCGAAAATCGAAAATGGCGGCCCGCTCCTGAAAGAACTGGCGCTTCTCCGGAAAGAAAAGCGAGAACCGCGTCAGGTTGATTTGCTGATCGTCCGCTTCGACCTGCGCAAAATCGGTGTTCAGCGTAAGATCGAGTGCGCCGTTGTTCCCGAACTGGTACTTCAGATCGGCCCCGATCTCCCGTGTCACATCGCGGTCGTATCCCCAAGCGCCCTCCTGCAGTTGGGCCGTTTCTCCCGCCCCTCCCAAGCCGTATCCGGTCACGTACACCGGCAACTCCGATTCGATGCCCTCCAGCAGGAATTTCTGCGCCAGGGACGGCTTCAGGAACGCCCAGTTCGAAATACGCTCGACCGGAGGAAACACTACTCGCTCATCCTTGCGCACAACCTTGCGTTGCAGGGTCAGCCCCATGATGACCGTGCCGTCTTCACGCGGCTGGAAACGCAGGCTGGAAAACGGGATGCGCATTTCCGAAAACCATCCGCTGTCGGCAATGACGGTCTCCACATCCCAGTAGGTGTTGAAATCCACATTGATCCAGCCGCCGGACGAAATACCCCCGCCGCTGGCGTCGTTCGAGATGGCGGCCTCCCGCCGGTGCCCCCTCGGATTGCTGTTGAACAGCATGCCGGTCTCGTTGTCGTTGTACGAATCGATCAGAATCTCGAAATGATCGTCGTTGCTGAGCCGGTCCCGGTAGAGCGTGTTGGCGCGAATGCCCTCCGGGTTCCGGTCGTAGGCGCGCAGGGCGAGAAAAAGATACTCCTCGTCGTAGGCGATGAGCATCTCCGTGCGCTCGGTCGGAGGCGTTCCGTTGTTCGGCTCGTACTGCGACGGGACGTACGGCTCGACCGACCGCCAGGCCGGTTCGAAACTGAGCCCGTCCAGTTCGACCGGTCCGCCGACGCGCTGCATGATAATAAGGTCCTGTTTCGGCGTGGTCTGCTGCAGTTCCTGACGCGGTTGCTCCTGGGCCCGGGCCGCCGCAGGCAAAAACAAACCGGGCAATACCGCGCAGCAGAGTGCGATGGATAAGGCAAAAACAGGAAAGGAGCCGCGCAGATTGCGCCGAAATGATCGCAAGGCGGAGGTCATCTATGGTAAAGGTTCTGTATTTTCAGCGTCAAGGTACTGTAATTTTACCACCCCTGCCCCTTTATCTGTAGTCATATGTCCACCACCGCACTGCTTCTTCTGACCGCCGGCAGCATCGGAGTACTCCTGCTTCTGGTCATCGCGCTGCGCATGCAGGCGTTCATCGCCCTGCTTGTCGTGAGTTTCATTGCCGCCATTCTTGGCGGCGTGCCCCCCTCGGCGGTTGCCGACGCGGTCACCGAAGGCATGGGCAACACGCTCGGCTACATTGCCGTGGTAATCGGAGTGGGCACCATGCTGGGCGAGATGATTCAGGCGTCGGGCGGAGCAAGTAAAATCGCCTCGACGATCATCAGGGTGTTCGGAGAACGGAAAGCCCAGTGGGCGCTGGCCCTGATCGGCATCATCGTCGCCACGCCCGTATTCTTCGAGGTCGGGCTTATCATTTTCATTCCCCTCGTTTACAACCTGGCCCGCAGAACCGGCAAATCGCTGCTCTACTACGGCATCCCGCTGGTAGGAGGCATGGCTGTGGCGCATGCCTGCATTCCGCCCACCCCGGGACCGGTGGCCGTGTCGTCGATCATCGGCGCAGACCTCGGATGGGTCATCTTCTTCGGCGTCCTCGCCGGGGCGCCCGCCGCAGCCATAGGCGGCGTCTTCTTCGGCAACCGCATTGCGCGGCGCATCCATGTGGCGGTGCCGGAAACCGCGGAACACAAAGAAGACGATACCGAGGGACGAAAAACGCCCAGTTTCGCCATGGTCGTGGCGCTCATTGCGCTGCCTCTCGTGCTGATTCTTGCAAATACGGCCGGTAAAATCGTGCTCCCGGAAGGAAGCGATCTCCGGGGATGGATATCGTTCATCGGGCACCCGTTCACGGCGCTCACCGCAGCGCTCCTGCTTGCCTTTTACTTTCTCGGCATCCGACTGGGCTTTTCCGCGGACGAGGTGCAGCGCATCGCCACCCGGTCCATGGAGCCCGTGGGCATGATTATCCTGCTGACCGGAGCCGGCGGGGTGTTCGCGCACATCCTGGTCCAAACAGGCGTGGGCGACGCGCTGACCGAAATGATGGCCGCCACCCAACTACCGATCCTCCTGTTCGGCTTCCTGATCGCCGTGGTGATCCGCGTAGCGCAGGGTTCGGCCACAATGGCCATGGTCGCATCGGCAGGCTTGCTGGCGCCCATTATCCAGAACGGCAGCTTCTCGGAGCCAATGCTCGGCGCCATCACGATCGCGGTAGCCTGCGGCGCTACCGTGCTGTCGCACGTGAACGATTCCGGCTTCTGGCTCGTGAACCAGCTCATGGGCATGACCGAGGCCCAGACACTCCGTTCGTGGACCGTCATGGCCACGATCGTAGGCGTCGTGGGCCTTGCGGTCGTACTGCTCGTGGCCGGCGTGTGGCTATAACCGTCCTGCGATAACCGCCGGGGCGCCCGGGGAAGAAATCACCCCGAAACGGCCATTTCGTCTTCTTCGAACGGCCGGCGGTTCAGCACCGTCTCGCCGGGCACAGCCGCCGCGAAAATCGGCACGTCGCCGAACTCCCAGGTGGCCGGGGTGAGTTTCTGGGTCGAATTCATCACATCGTCCCAGGTCACCTCCTGTCCCGTATAGGCCGCCTCGCGCACCATGATCGCCGAAATGTTGGTTTCGGCCATGCGCCGCGCCTCGTTGATCGGCTTTTCGCCGCGAATGCTTTCGATCAGGTTCGTGTGCTCCTGCACGTACGGATTCGGATTCTCGCCGTCGAAGCGGAACGCATTCTCGCCCTTGATCCACGAGGCCGCATTGGACGTGCCCTTCGTGCCGATGATGTGCTCGCCCACGAAATTCGCCGTGTTCTCCTGCTGCTTGCACATGCTCAGGATCGTGGCGCCGCTCGGGTACTCGAGGTTCACCGCAAAGTGATCGAAAATGTGGCCGTACTCCGGCGAAACGCGCTGCTGCCGCCCGCCGACGCCCGAGGCCTTGATCGGGGTTTCGCCCACGGCCCAGTTCGCCACGTCGATATTGTGAATGTGCTGCTCGACCACATGGTCACCGGAGAGGTACGTGTAGTAGAGCCAGTTCCGCACCTGATACTCCATATCGGACCATCCCGGCTTGCGATCCACCTTCCAAAGGCCGCCCTGATTCCAGTATACCTGTCCGGACACCACCTGACCGATCGCTCCGTCATGAATTCGCTGCATGACTTCGAGATACCGGCGCTCATGCCGCCGCTGCGTGCCCGCCACGATGGACAGTCCCTTGCGGTCGGCTTCGTCCGCCGCATCGAAGAAAACACGTACGCCCGCAGGGTCTATACCGACGGGTTTCTCCATAAATACATGGCGTCCCTTCTCGATCGCGTAGGGCACATGGATGGGACGGAACACCGGCGGGGTAGCGAAAATGACGACATCCACATCGCTGTCGATGACATGCTTCCAGGCATCCCAACCGGAAAATTCGTGCTCGGGGCTTACCTGATAGGCGTCTCCAAGTTGTTCCTTGAGCTTGGCCTTGGAGCTGTCCAGACGGTCTTCGAACAAATCGCCCATAGCCACCAGCGTCACGCCGGAGGCTGCTTCGACGGCATTGACGGCGGCGCCGGTCCCCCGGCCTCCGCAGCCCACCAGTCCATAGCGAATCGTGTCCGAGCCGGCGGCCCATGCGAAATTCCCGCTCGGCATGAAGGCGAGGCCTGCCGCAGCGGCGGCGCTGCTCTTTACGAAATTGCGCCGCGATACCAGAGGATTGTGCTTCATGAATCTGCTTTGTTTATGTGCGTTGTGCGTTTGAAAGAAAGTAACGGTTGCGCACCGGAAATAACACCGGGTTTACGGTTCCCGAATGACGCGGAACCCCATGAACGGCCCGTCCGTGAGCCAGAATCTGCTTTTCGGTATTTGCGGATCCGTTTCCTGCCACTTCGGAGAAGGCGTCTTGCGCGCTGCGCACCCCACTTCTTCCGCCTTGTCCATGAAAGAGCCCCCGCACGCCAGCGGGGCGCCCTCCGGGCCGGTGCACCATTCCGCCGCATTGCCGATCATGTCCTGAATCCCGAACGCGTTCGAAGCAAGGCTGCCGATCGGGTGCGTGGCGTCGAAGGCATTGTCCCAGTACCAGGCATGCTCGTCGAGCGCATCGCCGGAAACCGGCGGCTCGCCCGCCAGGCAGGCATATTCCCATTCCGCCTCGGTCGGCAAGCGGTACGTCTTGCCGGTCCGGACGGAAAGCCAGTCCGCAAACGCCTCCGCCACAATGTATGTCATGCTGATGGCGGCGTACCCGCGATGCCCGTACCCCCTGTCCGGAGCGCCGTACGGCTTGCTCGGACGAAGTATCGCATCGTCGGCGCCGGGTTCCCCATCGTTTTCGAATGCGTAGATATCAAAAATCTCCCAGGGAATTTCCGTCCCGGCAATCCAGAACGGGCCTACGGAAACCTCTTTTCCGTTCATGGGAACGGAACCCGCCGGGACCGGAATCATATCGATTTCGGCAGGCGCCTCGCTGAAGGTCTCGACATAGGCTTCCATCGCATCGGGCGTAGAAACGTCCGCGTCCGAACCCGCGTCCTGCGCCCTTGCCGTTCCCGCAAGGAGCATACACCCGCACACTGCCATGCCTGTTCGGAAAAACATCCTGTTGCTGCGGAGATTGGTCAAATGGTCCGGAATCCCGGCCGCCATGATCGTTGCCGTATTCCTTGCATCGTGTGCGCCCATGCGCGAAACGGATCGGGATTCAGATCGAAAATCGAATCGGAGGAGCCTGTATCGTTACGAATATACGCAGGTTCATATGGGGGTACAAGCCCGGATCGTTTTGTATGCGCCGGACCAGGCGGCGGCGGAACACGGGGCCGTGGCCGCCTTCGACCGGATCGCCGCCCTCGACGCAACCATGAGCGATTACCGCCGGGACAGCGAACTGATGCGCCTTGCAGGGCGAAGCGGCGCGGGACCGGTTCCGGTAAGCGCCGAGCTGTTCCATGTCCTTCGCAGGGCCGGGCAGTTCGCCAGGCTGTCCGGCGGCGCCTTCGACATTACGGCGGGGCCGCTCGTGCAACTCTGGCGCACCGCGCGGGATACCGGCACGCTGCCCGCACCGGACGCGCTGGAAACCGCGCGGTCACGCAGCGGCTATGCCCTGCTCCGGCTCGATGCGGAAGATTCCACGGCCATGCTTGCAAACAAGGGCATGCGCCTCGACCTCGGCGGCATCGCCAAGGGATTCGCCGCGGACGAAGCGCTGGCGACCCTCCGGACGCATGGCCTCCCGCACGCCATGATCGAATTCGGCGGGGACATTGTAACAGGCGATGCGCCGCCCCGAGAACGCGACGCGGCGGACGGGCCTGAAAACGACAAAACAGGCTGGCGCATTACGGAGCCGCTCTCCGGGCGTACGTTCCATCTAACGAACGCCGCCATATCCACGTCCGGCGACACAGTACAGTTCGTCGTAATCGACGGAACGCGGTATTCCCATGTCCTGGACCCGCGCACGGGCATCCCCCTGACCAACCGCATCGCGGTGACCGTCATCGCGCCGGAGGGCATCCTCTCGGACGGGCTGGCGACGATGCTGTCGGTACTGGGCCCCGAGGAGGGCATGCCCCTCGTCGAGCGCACCTGGCCGGATGTGCAGGTGTTCTTCGACGACGCCAGCGCAGAAAAATAACTTCCTGCGCCTGTCCCGCACTCAGTTCATCGTTGCCAGATTCCTCACGGTATTCGCCAGCATGTGCACCTTCGCCGCATTTCCCGCAGCGGTTGCCTCATCGTCGAGCGTGTCGGACAACAGCGTTAACGCCTCCTGCCGGGCCGCACCCGATGCATTTTCTGCAGCGGCGAGTTCTTCCCGCAGCGACGCAATCCGGTCCGCGGAGAGCTCTTCCGAGCGCTCAAGCTGATCCACATAGGCATGCGCCAGCACAAAGCTGGCCGGCCATACGAATGCGGGCTGCATCTGCGCATTGAGATAGTCGAGCTTGACCGTCCCGGCGGCAGCGATCTCGTTTTCCGAAAGATATTCGCTCGGCGTCAGTTCGAAGATGTCGAGCCCGCGCGCGATTTCCGAGCTGACGAGCACGCCGTTGTACCAGTACACCGACCAGCTCCCGCCCATCACCATGCGGTCCGGGTTTACGGGCCCGCGATCATGGTACGCAATCTCTACAGGGTTCGAAGGATCCGTCCAGTCGAAAATGGAAATGCCCCCCTGGTACCAGGATTGCACCATGACGTCGCGTCCCGGGATCGGGATCAGCGAACCGTTGTGCGCGACGCAATTCTCCTCAGGCGTCTGCGGTTCCGGAATCTTGTAATAACTCTTGAACTGCATCTTGCCGTCTTCGAGCGTGAAAATCGCGTTGGCGCCCCATTCCACGGGATCGGTGGCGCGGCACTTCGGCGCACCGCCTCCGCCCCATTCGTCCGTGAAGAGAATGCTGGTGCCGTCGTTGTTAAAGGTCGCCGAGTGCCAATAGGCGAAATTCGAATCGGCGACCGCATCTATGCGCGTCGGATTGGCAGGGTCCGAGATATCGAGCAGAAGCCCGTATCCTTCGCAGGCGCCTCCGGCCAGACCGATCTCCGGGTACAGCGTGATGTCATGACACTGCGTAGGCCCAGGACCCTCTCCCTCCTCCTGACCGAGCGGAACGCCGAACCGCTCCGAGAGAATCGCAGAAAGGTTCTCGCGAAGCAACGTGCTGTCGGCCGCCGTAGGCGGTCCGGTCCCTTCCCGCGCTTCCACGATCTCCGAAAGCAGCATGCCGACAAACTGCGACGGCAACACTTGCGCCTGTCCGAATATCTCGACAATGAAGGCACCCTCTGCCCGCGCCTGCTCGATAGCGGCAATGTCGTCCGGCGCCATACCATGCTCCGGAGGCGCTACGAGCCCCTCGAAAAGGCGAGGCGAACTCACGATCGCGGCTTGTTCGGGATGGGCAAGAGGCACCTTGATGACCTCGATCCGGAACAACGCCGTGTTCGGATCCTCCTCCGGCGGGGCGCCGGAACAACCGGCAAGTTCCTCTTCAGGACGCACCGGGGCGGACCCTGATACATAGACGTACACATTCTCATCGTCATCCGGGTCTTTCAGCAACGAATGCGTGTGGGAACCGCGGCACGTCTGCACATTGGTGATGTAGTCGGGATTTTCGATATCAGCGATATCGAAAATGCGGATTCCGCGCAGGCGATCCGGACTCACCGTTTCCTCAACGCCTTCGGTCCCGCAATCGAGCCGGCCGCCCAGCCCTTCGCCCGATACGAAAAGCAGGTTCTCATACACCGACACGTCGCTCTGCGACGCAGGGCAAAGATAGTCGATCACAAGGTCGGGTTCGCCGGGATTCGAAATGTCCCATACCTGCATGCCGTTATAGTTGCCCTGAATGGCGTAGTCGCCGGTGAAGGCCAGGTCGGAGTTGGTAACCCCGATGAAGTCTTCCGGAGACGGCGTCGATGAGAGCACGCGCAGATTCCATAGCGCTTCTCCGGCATCGAACAATCCCGCTTCGAGCCCGACGCGGGAGTCGGCGTATTGGATGGGCTCCGCAGCCCTCTCGGGCCCAGCCTGTGCGGAAGGAGCAGCCCCTCCGGGATCGGCCACGGTCATCGCGGGACTGTGGGCGCATGCGGAGAGTCCGCCCAGCAGACCTGCACAAAACAGAATCAACCAGAAACGGTGGGTGGCTGTCCAGGTAAGGGGATGATAAAGGAATGTTTTGGTTTTCATAGCCCATTTTCGGGTTAAGGGAAGAAAAATTCGAACGGAAAGTTGTCCAGGGGTCAGCTATCCTCGCCGGCATCGGGCAACTGTTCAAGCATGAGTTCCATGCGGGCGATCTCGGTAACCTGATCTACGTGAATGCCCGAAGCGAGTTTAAACGCCGCCTCATCCAGTGCAGCCCCGTCCGTACTGAAGAGTTCGTCGACCATATACACCGCCCCGGCGTGGTGCTGAATCATGTAGGTCAGAAAAAGCCGGTCGAAATCCAGCCCCCGGGCCGCCTCGAGTTCCTGCAGTTGCTCCTGCGAGAGCATTCCGGGCATGTGCATGTGCATAGCGTGATCGCCGGCGCCGTGTATCATCAGGTTTATGCCCGTGATGTGGACTTCGGGCACCGGCTGACCGCGATCGCGGAGCCATTGCTGCATGAGATCGATCTCGTCCTGCTGCGCATTGATGATACGGGCGGCCAGCGTCTGCACCTGCGGGCTCGCGCCATTGGAAGGCGCCAGTTCCGACATGATAAGGGCCTGCGCGTGGTGCGCAATCATGCCCGTCATGAAGTGGGTGTCGGCCTCCGTAAATTTGGTGAGCGCACTGTCCTGGCGCGCCCAGTAGAGCGCCTCCAGGTCGGCGGTCGAGGGCCGGGCGGCCCGCTCCTCGGCTTGCTCCGTGACCATGGCGCCCGTACTGCCGCAGGCCGCCGTGGTAAGCATAATCAGCAGGACAGCGATCCGGTCAAGATGCTTCATGCCTTTTGTTTGCCTGTGGTACAAGCCGGAAATACCCATCTACGGATACGAGTACGTTACAAAAACGTTACAAGAAATTTAAGATATGCAATTCATAGCAATCCCGGCGCATCCCGCAGTAAGGTCATTGGGGCCAGGACCTCGCCCATCCCGGAGCCATAGCGCCTATTGCGCCGCGCGCCTTTTTTCATCCAGCAATTGCTTCAGGCGGGCCATGGTTTCGGCGTGCTCCGGATTGTCCGCGAGATTGTCGTATTCCTGCGGGTCTTCCTGATAATCGTACAACTCCACGCCGGACTGTCCCTGATTCCATTCGGTGTACCGGAAACGCGGAGTCCGGATGGTGTGCCCCAGGACCGGCTCGTCAAACGCTTCAGGGTGCACCCAGCGAGCACGGCTCCAAGCCACCGTCAGCGCGGCCGGCCTGCCGGGATGGGCAGGGTCTTCAAGGATCGGTTTCATGCTCTGACCGGCCAGATGCTCCGGCAGCGGCAGGCCGCTCAGTTCCACCAGCGTCGGATACAGATCGACCAGTTCCGTGAGCGCCTCGGTAGCAGCGCCGGCGTGTCGGCGCTCCGGGGTAGCCACGATCAACGGGACCCGGACGGAGCCTTCAAACAGGTCTCCTTTCTGCCATAGCCCATGATGGCCCAGATGGTACCCGTGGTCGGACACGAATACGACGATCGTATTATCGGCCATGTCCAGACGCTCGAGGGCGTCGAGCAAGCGGCCCACCTGCGCATCCATGAAAGAGATCGACGCATAATAGGCCTGGATGATCTCCCGGCGCTGCTCCACCGTCAGTTCGCGTTGTTTGGGGCGGTCGGCCAGCGCAGCCACCGGAATGTCGTCCCGGTCTCCGGGCTCTTCCAGCACAGGATGAATGTCCTCAAGGGGATACTTTTCGAAGTAGGAACGAGGCGCTACGTACGGCGTGTGCGGGCGGTAAAAACCCACGGCCAGAAAAATCGGCTGGCCCGTTTGCGCTGCGTGATGTTCCTCAAGCAACGCGATGGCGGCGCTGGCCCCCAGAGCGTCGGTGTGTTCGCCCTCATCATCGTCCAGACTCAACCAGCTCAGCGTCCCCCCGAACTGGCCCGGGGTCAGGGTATGAATCCGGTCGTGCACTTCCCGGTCGATCCCGCGCGGGTTGACGACATGGTCCCACGAGAGCGAATCGTCCAGGCCATCGGTACCGATTCCGAGGGGTACGTTATAATGAAATAGCTTGCCGACCCGTGCGACATAGTACCCGTGTTGCCGGAACCATTGGGGCAGCGTCGCGACCTCGGGAATATGCACCCGAAAGGTATCCTGGTTCGTAAGCGCGCCGGTTTGCTCGGGATACAATCCAGTCAGGAAGCTGACGCGACTGGGATTGCAGACCGGATACTGGCAGTACGCGCGGTTGAAGCGCATCCCCTGGGCGGCGAGGCGGTCAATGTGGGGGCTCCGGACCAAGTCATGGCCGTATGCGCCCAGATCGTTGTTGAGATCGTCCACCGCGATGAACAGAACATTGGGGCGCTCTTCAGGCTGGCCGCACGCCGCAAGAAGCAGGCAGAACAGGCCTGTGAAAAATGCAAAGGACCAAAAACGCATAAAAGACCTCCTGGATGAAATACCATGCAAAATAGCGCGCCTGTTATTGTTTCGGAGGCAGAAGCTCCAGCAGATGCTCGGGAGAGGCCAGCTCCTCCCCGGGAGAAATTTCCACCAGAAAACCCTCGGCCCAGCGTACAGCCATGTCCCGGTAGTGACGGTCCAGCGGATTGCCGGATTGGCCCGTGGGAAGAAAAAAGTACCCGCGCGGCGCGTGCGGCGCCATGCTGGCCACGAAGCGCTGGGAAACCCCGGCTTCCCCGATCCACGGGATGCTCCACGAGGTGGAATCGAGCGGAGACCAACTGGCGCGGTCGGCGGCCCGCAGCGTGTAGGGCCCGCCGCGGGCGGGATACGGGCCGACATGAAACGAGAAAAGCCGGTCGAGCAGCGCTACGCTTCCCAGCGGATGGGCCGAGCGCTCGAAGCGCGCCTCCCCCCAGCGGACCTCCGCAAGGCCTGCCGCCGTACGGGCCGCTTCTTCCTCCCAGTGTGCAAGGGTTTCGATTTCGGGCGTGCGCACGTCGTCGGCCCAGAGCGCCAACTGGGCGCCCGGCGCATCGCCTTCTTCAAGCATCTGCACAAAAGCGAACGCCGGAAAAGCAGCGTCCTCTCCGAGTTCGTCCGCCGCGATCAGGGCGCGGAGGCGGTAGAGCCACGCGAAGAACGGAGCGGGACCGAGCGACCGGGGCTCGATGGTGAGATCCCAGTCTTCAAGCACAGCGGCAAGTTCCTCCGCGCCGATACGGCGGGCAGCGTCCACAGCCCGCTGCCGGGTAAGTTCAGACCACAGGCTCCGCGAATCCAGTTGCAGGCTGCGCATGTCGTTCACAGTCCATTCCGAAGCATGTGAAAGCACATCATGAATACGTCTTGCCCGGAACGGGGGGATATATTCCTGTCCGATTTGTCCGAATACCGCCCAACTCTGAAGGTTGTTGGCGGTGATGAGATAATCGGAAGGCGGATCGATCCATGCAGGCATCGAATCCTCATCCCGGAGCTCCGTCCAGCCCTGCGGCCACGTTTCAGGAGACAAAACGGTTGCCCCGACTGTCCCGGCGGGACGCAGTGGAACCGAACCGATCAGGCGGTACCCCAATCTTCCCGATATGGAAGCATAGATGAGGTTCATGTGCGGCTGACTGAAGCCGCGCGCGGCCACATCCATCTCTTCCACCGCACGGGCATGATTCATATTCACGAGCGTCCGGAAAGGGCCCGGCTCCAGAAACCCGGTCCAGAGCATGGACAGGTCAAGCCCGTCCGCAGGAATCACGTCGGTAATAATCGGTCCTCGCACGGTGCTGCGGATATTCCATTCCACGGGCTGCTCCCGCCCGCGCACTCCGATGAGCTCGCGGCGAATTTCGAGGGGACGCCAGACGGAACCATCGAGGTAGCTGCGACCGTCTTCGCTGAGGGTCTCGGCAATGAAATCCGCGCCGTCAATGGATGCATTGGTGAACCCCCACGCCATGTGCCGGGAGAGACCTATGACCACGCTATGAGCTCCCGGAATCGAGAAACCGGCCACATGGTGGTCGGAATCTTCCACGGAGATCGCATTCAGATACCATGTCGAGGGCGCCCGCAGATTTAGATGGGTGTCGTTGGCAAGCAGCGCATGCCCGTCCGCGGTGCGGGAAGGGCCGAGCGCCCACGAATTGGACGCCGGTAAACCAAGCCCTGCAAGCAGGCCCAGGGGATCGAGCGGCTTGCGAGGGGCCGGCGCGGTTTCCGCAAGACGGGTTCGATATGCATCGGGCAAGACTGCTTTCCCGTTCCGTACCGATGCTGCGGACCCGGTTTCGCCATCGGATGCCTCCGATTCACCGGGACGATCCTGCAAAATCGTGGGGCCCCAGGCGGGATAACGCGGCGTCAGCGCGGGACGGTGCGCTTCGGGAAGACGGGCAAGCGCCTCGATACGATCCAGTTCCCCCTGCCATTTCGACAAATCGAACGTCATGCTCCGGGAGATGGAAAGCGAAGCCTGCGGACTCCACGGTTGGGGATCGATACCCAGAATCACGAACTCGGGCGGCCATGGGCCGCGCCAACTCGCCAGCCGCGCGTTTACCCCCTCCGCATAGGCCCGGAGCGTGTCGAGCATGGACTCCGGCAGCGTGGCCATCTCCCTTTCGGCGGCTCCCCAAAAATCAAGGGTCCGGAGCAGCTTGTCGGCCCCGATGGCGGGCTCGCCGAACAGTTCGGCGAGGCGTCCCTGCGCCACCCGTTGATACATTTCGAGTTGCCACAAGCGCTCGGAAGCGTGCAAAAAGCCCTGCGCCCGTACAGCGTCGAGTTCGTTCCGGGCCCGGATGCGGGGAACGGCCCAGTCGTCGAAGGCAATGGTTACCGGGGCGGACAGGCCGGGCAACTCCACGGCGCCCGACCGGGGCTGGATCGATGTGCCCAGATACCAGCGCGCGCCGACCACCGTGATACCGAGCAGGAACAGCACGCAAACCAGCGTCCATACCACGGCCCGGCGGATCGCCTTGCCCCGGCGAACCGGCCCGGAAGAATCCGGCATAGCCGTTTGTTGCGGGTTCATGGCCTGGAATCTATGCGCATCGCCGGTTCGGAGGACTTACAAGAGAGCAACTTCCGCTCACCACGCGGTCAGCCGGGCGGCGCCTTCCACAACCTGGTACTGCCGGTTGCCCTCGACCTGGGCGAAGCGGTCCACCACGCCGCTGGGCCACCGGACAATAAGGCTGTCGGCAACAATGTGCTCGCCCAGCCCGAACGTAACCGGCAATTCGTTCTGGGACAGGTAGCTGGAGCCGGTGCGGACGCGGCGCTCCATCCGGAGGTCGCCAAGCACCACTTCCACGGAAGACGAAAGGCCCTCGCGGTTGCTGGCGCTTCCCTCCAGCATCACGCGAAGAAACACGGGATTGTCGTCGGCGCCGGCGGCCCCATTCTCCAGCAAATTATTCCGCCACAGGTGGGCGCCGCCCCCGTTTTCTACCATCAGCACGTCGATGTCGCCGTCGCGGTCGTAATCCGCGGCGGCCGGGCCACTTTTGTATACTCCCCCGGGTCCCGCGGGCC
>VXPQ01000054.1 GCA_009839485.1 Bacteroidetes bacterium SB0662_bin_6 | reverse complement strand
CCTCCACGCACCCGCCCCGGAAACGACCGCGCACGTCCAGCAGGCGACCGTACGCGCCCAGGCGACGAAACCCGCCCTCCCAGAAAAGAAAAGGACCCGGAACGCAAACCCCGGCGAGAACAAACGCATGCGCAGGAGCGCAAACGCCCCGGCCGGGCATCCGACGACGCGCGTCGGGGTGAAACGCCTCGTAATCCCGGCGGACATGGTTCGTCCCGACCCCATGACGGGGGCCGGACGCATCAAAGAAACGCGCCGGGCGGCGACCGTACGAGGCCGCCTCTCCGCGAATCCGGGGGAGACGAACGGGAGCGCCCGGACTATCGCGATCACGGAAAAGACGATCGGCGCAACAAGCGTCGTCATCAGGACCAGCGCAAGAACAACCGGCGCGGCCGGGATCATCGGCAGGGCGGCGGCGAACACGAAGCCCGGCGCAGAAATGTCTACGAAGGGCGGCCGGAATACATGGCCGCACACGACCCGAGGAGAACCGAACTGGAAGGCATGATCCGGAAAATCGGGGTGCTGGAAGTGCTCCCCGACGGGTATGGTTTCCTGCGTTCGGCAGAATACAATTACCTGCCCAGCCCCGACGACATCTACGTTTCCCCGTCGCAGATCAAGCGCTTCAGCTTGCAGTTGGGCGATACGGTCGACGGAGAAGTACGCCCTCCCAAAGAGGGAGAACGTTTCTTTGCGCTCATCCAGGTGAATACGATAAACGGGCGCAAACCGGGAGAAATCGAAGAACGGCAGGGTTTCGATTATCTTACGGCCCTCTACCCGACGGAGCATCTCCGGCTCGAGACGCATCCGAGCGATTACAACACCCGCATTCTCGACCTCTTTACGCCCGTGGGCAAGGGACAAAGAGCTCTGATTGTAGCCCAGCCGAAAACGGGTAAAACCGTTCTGTTGCAAAAGATCGCCAATGCGATCACCGAGAACCATCCGGAAGTGTATCTGATCGTGCTCCTCGTGGACGAACGACCCGAAGAAGTCACGGATATGGAGCGGAACGTTCGCGGCGAGGTGATCTCTTCGACCTTCGACCAGAAAGCCGAACAGCATGTCCAGGTGGTGGATATCGTGCTGGAGAAAGCCAAACGGCTGGTCGAGGCAAAACAGGATGTGGTCATTCTCCTCGACTCGATCACGCGTCTGGCGCGGGCGCACAATACGGTAACCCCGAACACGGGCAAAACCCTCTCCGGTGGCATGGAAGCGGGCGCATTGCGGAATCCGAAACGCTTTTTCGGGGCGGCCCGGAATGTGGAAGAGGGGGGATCGCTGACGATCATCGGCACGGCCCTCATCGACACGGGAAGCCGGATGGACGAGGTCATCTTCGAGGAATTCAAGGGAACCGGGAATTCGGAAATCGTGCTGGATCGCAACCTCGCCGATCGCCGGGTATTCCCCGCCATCAATGTGATCATGTCGGGGACGCGGCGGGAAGAACTGCTCGTGCCCGAGGCCAAGCTGGGGCGCATCTGGATCCTTCGGAAACTGCTTGCCGATATGTCGCCGATCGACGCCATGACGTTCCTGCTCGACAAAATGCGCGGCACAAAAAACAATGACGAATTCCTCGTCACCATGAATTCATAGCGCATATGCCGGGTACGACCGAGGTCAAGGCGCTTTTCTTCGACATGGACGGCGTGCTCGTGGACGTGTCCCGTTCCTATCGGCGCGCCGTGGAAGAAACCGTGGAGCAATTCACCGGCCGGCAGCTTCTCCCCAGCACCATCCAGCGCTACAAAAACCTCGGCGGCTTCAACGACGACTGGAAACTGACGCACGCCATTATCACCGATACGGGAATGAGCGTGCCGCTAAGCCGTATAGTGGACGCTTTTCAAAGACGATATCGGGGAGAGGAATGGAACGGCTTCATTGCGGAAGAACCCCCTCTCATACAAACGGCTACGCTGAATAAACTCCACGCGAGCGGACGCACTATGGGCATCGTCACGGGACGCCCGGAAGCCGAAGCGAAGTGGACCGTAAATCGTTTCGACTGGAAAAAGTATTTTCCCCTGATTGTCGCCAAGGAAAAACAGGAGAAGCGTTTCAAGCCGGACCCATTTCCTCTCCAGCATGCGCTGGCCATGCTCAACGCGGCAGGACGCGCCGTGCATCCTGAAATGGCCGTGTATGTCGGTGATTCCGTGGATGACATGACATGCGCCCGGAAAGCCGGGGTGCGCGCTATAGGCTTCATCCCTCCCTATATCGAAAACAAGGAGGAAATGGCATCGTTGTTGCAGGAGCGGGGAGCGGATATCGTCATTGACGACCTGAAAGAACTGCCGGATCTCGTTGACCAATAGCGTACAGCGCCATGCAACGGCACGCCCTGCGCCTGACGAACGCCCTTCTGTGCATCTGTATCACCCTTTTCCCCTGCGCCGCCTCCGCCCAGGCGCCGGATACGATCCGCGTACGCCTCGAAACGGCGGTCCGGCACGCCCTCGAAGTGAGCCCGGAGATAAATGCCGTTGCCTCGAATCTTGATTTCGCGCAGGCGCGGGAGCAACTTGCCCGTGCATCCCGATTCGCCACCGAGTTTTCACTCCAGACAGCCCATGCCGCGGCGCCCGGACTTCGCAACCTCCCGTCCGGGGTCTCCGAAGACAATCTGTATCTCTACCCCGGGGTCCGGAACGACTGGGAATCCCTGCGTCCGCTGAACCGGTTCGAGACCAGCCTGGTGCAACCCCTGTATACATGGGGCGCGCTGCAAGGAAACATCGAGGCGGCCCGGCAGGGCGTACGTCTCGAGGAAGCATCCGTAGGCAAAAAAAAGATCGAGATCGCGCTCCGCACCGGTACGCTGTACTACAACCTGTTGCTTGCGAAGCAGCTCGTCACGCTGACCGAACAAGCCGGGGAAATCGTGGAACAGGCCAAGACGGAGATTGACCGTCTCCTCGAAGAAGGCGCGGAAGATGTGGACGACGCCGACCTGTTCAAGGTCCGCATTACGGAGCAGGAATTTCTGCGGCGGGTGGTGGAAGTCGAACAGGGGTTGCGCACCGCGCAAAGCGCCCTTGCGCGCCAGATGATGTTGCCCGGAGCCACGACACCCGAGCCGGAAGAAATCGTGCTGGAACCCATGCCTTTCGTGCTCGACTCCCTGGACACCTATCTGCGGATTGCTCTGGAACATCGGCCGGAAATCGGCCAGGCCGCCGCGGGACTGGCTGCGCGGGAAGCCCAAATCAAGGTGGCGCGCGCAGACTATTTCCCGCAACTTTTCCTCGGCATCGACTCGAGGATTACGCTGACGTCGGGGCGGTTCCGCCAACCGAATCCCTATGTCAACGATCCGTATATGGGACGCAGTCTGCGGGCGGGAATAGGCTTGCGCCTGCCCCTCAATATGGCGCAAACGCGCGCCAGGGTGGCTCAGGCGAAAGCGGAACGCAATGAGGTTCATCACCAACTGGCCGCGGCCAGGCAATTGATCCTGTTCGAGGTGGAAGCAGCCTGGCGCAACGTCATCACCGCGCGAGCCGCCATGGAGGCGCAACGCGAAGCCCTGACCATCAGCGGGGAATGGCTGCGCACCGAACAAATCAATTTCGATCTGGATCTGGGCGATACAGAAAACCTTGTAGATGCCGTGCGGGCAAATCTTGCGTTGAGAGCCACATATTACGAGCGCGTGCGGGCATTCAATGTCGCCGTGTTGCGGTTATGGGCGGAAACGGGCTGGGCCGGGCCCGGCCCGCCGGCGCTGAGCGGTGTTCTCCCGGAATAAATCAGCGTATCCTTAGGGCCTGTTATGTGACATTCCGGCATGATTGTTGTTAAATACCTATCGGTTACATATCTCTTGCAAATATGTAAGTATCTTCCTGCTTCCGCACACGCCTGAAAACCGATACCTTCATGGCACGCAACGCCTGTCTTCTCTTCCTCCTCTTCGGTATCCTGCTCGAACTGCCGAGCCCGGTCCGGGCTCAGGATCGATCCGCTGAAGTGCGCCGCTTTCTCGAACAGCGGGATCGCGAGATCAAGGACGTACTGGGCGACCGGGAGACCTTCACCGACGAACAGCGCGAGCAACTCAAACGCGTGATCAACGACGGTATCGATTTCACGGCGATGGGGCGTGCAGCCCTCGGGCCTTTCTGGGCCGATCCGGCGCCGGCGCAACGGGAGGAATTCGTAGACGTATTCAGCCGGATCGTCCGGAATCAGTCGCTCTCGGATCTTGACGTCTACCGGTCCGTGGTCACCTACGGAAACATTACCGCCAACGACACCATGGCGTATGTAACCACGACCACGGTCTACAAGGACATTCCGACGAAAGTGGAATATGTGCTTGGGCGAACGGACCGGCAGTGGCAGGTCCGGGACATTATCCTGGATGACGTGAGCACGGCGGAAGGATATGCGCGTTCCTTTCAGTCGGTCGTTCGCAAGCGCGGTTTCGATTCCCTGATGAACAGTCTTCGGAAAAAACTGGACGGGATGCGTTCGTAAGTCGTGCCGCCGGACGCACGCCGGGGGAATGGACGGCGCAGACGAGAACAAGCCATGCACACTCCGAAAGAAGGCTACGTGCTGCACACCTACGGGCCGGAACGGTTCGTGCATCATGCAGCGGCTTCCGTCATGACGCTCAGGCGTCACGATGCGCATCGACCCGCTGCCCTCTTCTGCCCCGACACGCACCGGGAACACCTGCGCAAACACGGCAAGGCGGACCTCTTCGAGGACATTCATGTGCTGCCCGAGGAGCACGCTTCGATTACGGGTTTCAAACACCACCTGCACCGGTTCATGCCGTACGAGCGCACGCTGTTCGTGGATGCGGATATCATCTGGTGCCGTAGCCCCGATCCGCTCTGGAAACAATTACAGGCATATCCCTTCACGGCCACAGGCAACGAGCGCGCCGATTTCTTCTTCGGGGGCCCCAAGGACTGGCGCATCATGATCGATGTGATC
Organism: Bacteroidetes bacterium SB0662_bin_6; assembly: GCA_009839485.1. Taxonomy (NCBI): domain Bacteria; kingdom Pseudomonadati; phylum Bacteroidota; species Bacteroidetes bacterium SB0662_bin_6. The sequence continues at coordinate 18,905 of VXPQ01000054.1, read as the reverse complement.
CTGAACCGCCGGCAACGCACCATCCGACGGTTCGGAATCACCCATCTGCCCCGCGTGCAGGCCGGCATGATCTACTGTGCCGACCGGGATACGGTCCAAAGCGTGTGCGAGACCGCGGCCTCATTCCTTGCAAAAAGGGCGCAAACCCATTTCCGAAGCCGTCTGGCGGAGGGTCGCAGCGAGGAATCCTGCGAATGGAGTCTCGCGATGGCGATGAGTCAACACAATCTGGAGGTTTTCCCCTGGCTCCAGGGACGATTGAGCCCCCAACTGGACTTCATCGAGGATTGGACGACGTACGATCCGGACTTTCGCGACGTCACCTACCGGTACTACACGGATCGCTCGGTCTATGCGTTGCGAGGCATTCGGAACCGGGCGCTGCGCACCTTCCTGACAGATTTGGTGTCCGGCTTGCCGGGACGTGGCGATTATCAGGAATTCACACCTGTCTCCCTCCATTTCAGTTGGCTTCATTACAAGCAACCCTTTCAGGAGTTTGCCGAGCGGATGTGGGCAATGCCTGCCCAACCCCACGAACGCACAGCAACCGCAACGCAGTAAAGGATACCCTCTATTGTCTCAGCGCAGCGTGCCACACAAAGGCCACCTCGGACGAATGCCTGAGCAACGCGTTGAGGAGAAGAAAAAACACCCACACAAAAGGGTGGAGCAAGGCGCCCGGAACAAGCAGACCTGCTTCCCGCGCCATTAACCATATATCGAACAGGACCTGGATGAAGGAGAACAGGCCGAAACATATCCAGGCAATGGCCAGCATGGAAGCCACCTGACCGCTCGGCGCCGGAAGGGAAGAGGCAACCATGGCGCCTGCCATGACAAGCAAATACGGCCAGTGCGCCCATGCGATGACCATAAGCACCTGCCGGGTCCGTACTGTTCGGGCCCCGAAACGCAAAAGCAGCGACCACAGGATAGCCCATATCCCCAGAACAAGCACATGGATACCCCCTAATAAAAAACAAAGGACAGGCTTGTCGATCATCTGGTCCACGAAAGACGATACGAAAGGAGGCAGATGATGCATAGCCACCATGAAGGCGTCCGTTGCGGTCAGATTGTAGAGGACCAGGACTGCCGTTGATCCGCTCGTCATAACCAGCATGAAGAACGCCGCGAAATTCATCGCGGGAAGGTTTTCCCGTTTTGTGTACACCGCCTCGACAAAAAAGGCATGTGATCGAAAATACCGGGGCAACATGTAGCGAAAACGGGGGAGAAATGCATACCCTGCTCCAAACGCAAGGATAATCATCCAGCCGAAAAGAACAATCCAGGGGAAGGGTTTGGACGGCGGGGTACCCTCGTCGAACGCAAAAACCGTTCTGCGGCCGGAAAAAACCCCCGAAATCACTTCGAAAGCCGCTCGCGCAGAGCCATCCGGCGTATGCAGTCCGTAGTGTAGAGGATCAGATACTATGCCGGAAAATGGCCTGTCGCGCCAGCGATACACGAACACGACCCGCAATGAACTGTCGAAAAGCCCGGGCAGCGTGTCCTCAAAATAGCGGGCCTGTCGCTCCTGCGAAAACGGCGCAAGCAATCCGCGGGGGGCATCGTCCCTGACGCCGGTTCCGAGTGCGCCCGCGCCCACCGAAGACATGTCGGCCCTTTCGATCCAGGCCAACGGATCGGGTCTGTCCAGCACATCCGGCAGAACAAAATCCACCGCATTCGCACAGGCGTCATCTTCCGAAAACAGGGTTACGTAGTACGTCGACACATCCGGCGCCGCCTCGCGCACACGGCTCGATAACTGTTCGAACCAGGCGCAGGCCGCCGGATCGGATGTATCGCTATAGCCGGCGAGCCCTATCGCCCGGATCGAAGCATGCCGGCGCGCCATGTCCAGCGCCGCGTCGAGGGATGCCCGGGCAGATGCAAGGGTGTCCGCCAGTCCGGAAACCGACAGGCGGGAAAAGGGAAGATCAAGATAGATATGCAGCCCGAGCGTATCGGCGATATCCAGTATGTCGTCGTTGCGGAAAAAGTCTGCGCGCACCGCCTCCACGCCGGCTTCCGCCATGGCGTACATATCCCGCACGGCTTGTATGCGGTCGTCGGGAGGCGTCCACACCATGCCCTTCAGGGGCGCTTGCTGCGCAGCGACGGGACGCGGAAAGAGCACCGCGAGAACCCAGAACGCCGCGATATACGCTGAACGGAGAAAGGCCATCGGCAGGACAGGCGCCTCGCACCCCGTTTCAGTCCATCATTTTCCGCAAAAATGCCGGCGTATCGGTGTCTTCTTTCCGGGTTTGCCCCGGGTTATCGCGATGAAGCCTGTTGATTTTTGCCCGGGTTGTCTGCGCTTCCTCCCTCGTTTCCCGGTCGGACCTTTCCGACTCCTCGTCCTGCCGGACAATCTCCCGACGCACGTAGGCAGGCACATCCAGTTTCTTCAAATTATCCTCGCCCTTGTAATTCGGTACAGCCCCTGTCGAGCTAAGCGACATCGTCCTCCGGGGATACGGGGGCTGACCGTTCAAGCCCGGAGACAGATCGAATCCCGTGGCAACGACCGTAACGCTGAGCTTGTCGTCCATGGCCTGGTCTATCACGGTGCCGAAAATGACTTCCACCTCTGCTCCCGCTTCTTCCCGAATGATGCCAACCGCCGTCTTAACCTCCTGGAGCGTGATGTTCTTACCGGAGGTAATGTTGACAAGCACATTACTGGCCCCTGCTATGGACAGCCCGTCAAGCAACGGACTCGAAATAGCATCCTTGGCCGCCACCTCGGCCCGTGCGGCGCCGCTTGCCTCCGCCGCTCCCATGACCGCCTGGCCGCCGGCTTCCATAGTCGTTTTGACATCCGCAAAGTCGAGGTTGACGAGGCCATGTACGGTGATCAGATCGGATATGCCTCGCGCCGCATTGTAGAGCACATTGTCCACCATGCTGAACGCCTCGAGCCAACTGGTCTTGTCGTCCGATATTTCCATCAGGCGTTCGTTGGGAACGACAATCAGCGTATCGACAAAATCGCGAAGCAGTTCGATGCCTTCATCGGCGGCCTTTCTGCGGCGGGCGCCCTCGAATTCGAATGGCTGCGTAACGATGGCAACCGTCAGAATGTGGAGTTTCTGTGCAATCGCAGCCACCACGGGAGCGCCTCCGGTGCCGGTGCCGCCGCCCATGCCCGCAGTAATGAAAACCATATCGAAGCCCCGAAGCGCCTGCTTGATTTCCTCCCGGCTCTCTTCGACCGCATCGGCGCCGACGGTAGGCCGGGCGCCGGCCCCAAGACCTTTCGTCAGGGCCGAACCGGCCTGGATCTTCACCGGCGCAAGATTCTTCCGGAGCGCCTGCGCGTCCGTATTGACCGCAATGAATTCGACCCCGCTGATCCCGCGGGTGATCATGTCATTGACGGCATTGCCGCCGCCGCCGCCAACGCCGACCACGCACAATTTGGGTTTGTCGGTCAACGAGCCGGTGAATTTGAAGGAGTTGCTCATGGGTTTCTCCATTATTTCCATGGGTGAGTGCCGATCGGCGCATGCGCCCGGCAGCAAAGGCAGCAATTGTTGTTATAGTTCGTCGAACCAGCCCTTCATCCTCGTCGCAATCCTGTTGACGAGCGAATTCCGAGAGGCGCGATCTTCTCCCTGGTAAGCCAGTCCTCCACTGAAAACCGCACCGTTTCCAACCCCGGATTGCATTGCGTGAAACACAAGCCCGACCGCCGTGGAATACTTGGGGTCCGTGACCTCCTGCACCATGCCGCCGGCCAGTCCGGTGGGCACGCCCACACGGGCTTCCACGCCGAGCACATCGGAGGCAAGATCGCCCACACCGGGAATAAGCGAGCCGCCGCCGGTAAGCACCACGCCGGCTGCCAGTTTTCCCGCGTAGCCGCTGCGCTTGATCTCGATGGCTGCGATCTCCAGGATCTCCTCCATACGAGGCTGGATAATCTGTGCAAGCGGACTGCGTCCGATACTCTTTTCCGGGCGTCCCCCCAATCCGGGTATCGTGATTTCCTCCTCTTCCGAGGCCATGTCGATGAGAGCGACCCCAAAACGGCATTTGAGTTGCTCAGCCTGGTCCCGCATGACGCCAAGGCCTCGCCGGATGTCGTCGGTTACATTGTTCCCGGCGATGCCGATGACGGCGGTATGGCGAATGGTATTATCCTCGAACACGGCGATATCCGTCGTGCCGCCGCCAATGTCGATAAGGGCTACGCCGACTTCCCTTTCGTCCCGATGGAGCACCGAACAGGACGAAGCCAGGGGCTCCAGCACAATATCCTCGACCTGATAACCCGCTTTCTCGATACAGCGATAGACATTTTTGGCCGCGGATACCAGTCCGGTGATAATGTGTACGGTTCCCTCAAGGCGCACTCCGCTCATCCCCACAGGATCGGCTACCCCGTCCTGCCCGTCCACCACGTATTCCTGCGGGATGACATGCAGAATTTCCCGATCGGCGGGCATGGCTACATGGGTGGTGTCCTTTAGGAGACGCTGCACGTCGTTCGCCACGATTTCCCGATCCCGAGGCGATATCGTGATGACGCCGCTCGTCCGAAAACTCTGGACATGATCCCCCGCGATCCCGACGATTACGCTCCGAATGTCCACATCGGCGGCCCGCGCCGCCTCCTCTACGGCAACCTGCACGGCGGCGACCGTCTTGTCTATGTTCACCACGACCCCGCGATTCAGACCGTCCGACTCTGCAACCCCGACCCCCAGAATGTTGATCGAGCCGAGAGGGTCGACAGCCGCAACCACGGCACACACCTTGGTGGTGCCGATGTCTACACCGACTACAATACGTTCATTCATGCTCGTTTCCATAAGCAAATACCCCATGGGGGTCAACTTCCTTTCGTGACAACCTGGCCGTCAAAACGGAGATCGATGGTGGTAAAGGTTTTATCCGGGCGCGGCAATACGGCTTGCGTCCAGAAGGCATTCAGCCGCCTGAATTTTTCGGCATACCCGCGGCTTCCCAGCCGTACGGCAATCGCGTCGTTACCGCCGGGAACCGCTGCATACATCGTGATGCCTCCGGCGCGCTCGACCTCAAACGAGGAAACGAGCGCATCCGGCAGCGGATCGGATTCCGGCAGCATGGCAAGCAGTTCGCGCAGCGAGGCTTCGCGCAGCGGCTGCGTGCGATTCTCAGGCAACGCAGCGCCCCAAACCAACGGTACGTCCCAGGCAGCGCCTTCGGACAACGGCATGGTATGACCTTCGGCGTCCAGCCAGGCCGCCGGTTGCCCATCGGGAGTAAGCGCCAGGGCAACGGGGCGCCGTTCTCTGACAGCGATCCGCACCACACCGGAAGGAAGCCTTCGAACCACACCGGTTTGCACCCAGGGATGCCGGGCGGCACGGTCGGCGATCAGCAGCGGATCCACATCCAGCACGCGCATGCTCGTATCGACAGCGGCCAGGGCGAGGATCGTCTCCTCGTCCGCGTACCGGGCGCCCTCGACCATCACCTCGCGAACAACCATTCCGTCGACCCAGGTCCATCCGGCAAACGACAGCGCTCCGACGATCGCCGCGACCGCCGTCAAGCCCGCCATGCGCCCCAGAATCCGTGTTGTTTTACCCATCTTTCCGCTCCTGCAACCCTACCGTTTTTCGAGTTCCGCAAGCAATGCGCCGCCACAGCGCCAGATATCTCCAGCGCCCATGGTCACGACGGCATCCCCCTCCCGGACCTTGCCTGCAAGAAAGCCAGGCACTTCTTTCCTGTCGGCGACATAATGCACATTCCGGTGCCCGTACTGCCTGGCCAGACTGGCCAGCATTTTTCCGTTCACGCCGTCAATGGGCGCTTCCCGCGCGGCATACACATCGGTAAGCACCAGCACGTCCGCATTGAAGAAAGCCTTCGCAAAATCATCCATGAAATCGCGCGTACGCGTGTAGAGATGCGGCTGAAACACCGCAATAATCCGCTTGTCGGGCCACATCTCGTGCGCCGCTTCAAGCGTCGCCGTGATCTCGGTCGGATGATGCGCATAATCGTCCACCACCGTAACGCCCGCCGCCTCGCCTCTTGTCTGAAAACGCCGCTGCACGCCCGTGAACCGGCCGATACCCGCCCGGATTTTCTCGAAATCGATCTCCAGTTCGATGCCGACCGCCACCGCAGCCAACGCATTACGTACGTTGTACCGGCCGGGCGCATGCAACGCAATATCGCCCAGGCTCCGGTTGCGGCACAGTACATTAAACCGGGTGGTCGCGCCGTCCTGCCAGACCTTGTCGGTGCGGACCTCCGCCTGCCGCGACATGCCGTACGTAATGATCCGGCGGTCTATCCGACTGACGATTTCCTGTACGATCGGATCGTCGAGGCAAAGCACAGCCGCTCCGAAAAAAGGCACGCTGTTCGCGAATTGCGTGAACGCCTGTTTGATGTCGTCGAGGTCCCTGTACGTATCGAGGTGTTCCGCCTCGATGTTCGTAATAACGGCCAGGGAAGGAGTGAGCCGCAGGAACGTCCGATCGTATTCGTCCGCTTCGATCACGATGACATTGCCTTCGCCGACCACCGCGTTCGAACCGAAAACCGCTACTTTCCCGCCTACGATAATGGTGGGGTCAAAGCCTCCCTCCGCAACAACCAATCCGACCATAGAGGTGGTCGTGGTCTTGCCGTGCGTGCCGGAGATGCCGACGCCGAACTGCATGCGCATCAATTCCCCAAGCATCACCGAACGGGGAATCGTGGGAATACGCTGCCGTTCCGCCTCCACGGTTTCCGGGTTTTCTTTCAGCGCTACCGCGGAGGAATACACGACCACATCGGTATCCTGCACGTTTTCGGCGGCATGCCCCTCATGGATCACCGCGCCAAGCGAGGTCAGCCGGTCCGTCACGTCCGACAGCTGGAGATCCGAGCCGGTCACCCAATACCCCCGGTTGAGCAACACCTCTGCGATGGAACTCATGCCGATACCGCCGATGCCCACCATGTGGACCCGCCGGATACGCCCCAGAGCCGATTGCCGTTTACTTTTCATCATTCAACCATGCATCGCTTGCCGACTGATCCTCGTCGATTCGTTATCGCCTTCCTTCGTTTCCTCCGCGAAACCCGCCAGACGCAACACGTCCCCGGCAATCCGATCGGCCGCGTCGGGCCGAGCCAGATCAAGCGCCGCTTTCGACATATCCCTGAGGAGTTCGGGGCGCTCCCGCAGCCGGTTTATCGCCTCCGGCAGGGTATGGATCATCGATTCGGAAATCATCTCGGCGGCGCCGGCAGCCACCATACTCCGGGCATTGTGGGTCTGATGATCTTCCGCCACATTCGGAGAAGGAATAAGGATAGCGGGCGTACCCGTGATCGCCAGTTCGCTGCACGTGAGCGCGCCGCTGCGGCATACGACGAGGTCTGCGGCAGCGTATGCCCGATCCATCCGATCGACATATTCGAGCAGCCGCAAACGCGCGTGGGCCGGTACGCGGGAACGCATTTCGTCGAAATACCGCCGGCCGCTCTGCCAGATGACATGCACGGACTCGTCGGCCAGCACCGTTTCCAGATTGCCCGCGATCACCTCATTGATGGCCCGGCTTCCCAGCGACCCCCCGAATACGGCGATCAGAAATGCCCCGGCAGGCAGTTCGTAGTCCCGCCGCGATCCTTCCCGATCCGCCGCAACGAGTTCCTCGCGGACAGGATTACCGCTGGACAAGCAGCGATCGGACGGAAAGTGTTGCCGTGCTTCTTCAAACGCCACATGGATGGCCGCCGCCCGCTTTCCGAGCAACCGGTTGGTCAACCCGGGCCAGGCATTCTGTTCCTGCACCACGATCGGTTTACCGGCCAGACTGGCGGCGAGCAGCACAGGACCGCTTACGTATCCGCCGGTACCTACGGCTACATCGGGATTGAACTTCCGCACGAGCGCATGGCTTTCGGCCATCGAACGCGCCAGTCTGAACGGCAGCGCGAGATTCCGGTACAGTTGCGCACGATGCAAGCCGGCCGCCGTAACGGGATATATCTCGTATCCAGCTTCAGGCACTGTCCTCCACTCCATGCGATTGCGCGTCCCGGCAAATCGGATATGCGCGTCCGGAATCCGTCGGCGAAGCGCATCCGCCACGGCAATAGCGGGATATACATGCCCCCCGGTGCCGCCTGCGGCAAACAATATGTTGGGTGCAGCACTCATCGTTCGGCGCATTGCCTCGATATGTTGAGCAAAATCCCGAACATCATGCCTGTCGCCACCATGGACGTCCCCCCGTACGAAACAAACGGCAGGGGAAGCCCCGTGACCGGGAGCAGGCCGCATGCCACGGCGGCATGCACGAAAGCGTACAACGCCACGCTCGTGGTCAATCCGACGCCCAGAAACAAGCCCAGCGGATCCGGCGCACGCCGGGCGATGCGCAAAAATCCCCGAAACAACACGGTCAGAAAAGCGCCCAGCAACGCCATCGCGCCCAAAAACCCGTATTCCTCCGCTACGATGGCGAAAATGAAATCGTTGTACGGGGCAGGCAGAAAGTCCCGCTGCGTGCTTTTGCCCGGCCCTACGCCGGTCAGTCCGCCCATTGCGAAGGCGATGCGGGCCTGTTGGGCCTGATACCCTTCCGCCTGATCGCTGGATACCTCCTCGGTTTCGGTATGCCGGAACAGGTCCAGTCCCAGATACGATTCGAGGCGCGCCGCCCGGTTCGGCGATCCGAGCAGAAGCAGAAGGGAAAGCGCTACCCCCAGCGTGGCAAGACCGCCGAGATGCAGGATGCTGACGCGCGCCACGAAACACATCAGCATGGCCGTAGCCAGCAGCATCAATGCCGAAGAAAGATCTTCTATCCCGATCAGTATGCACGCAGCAAGCACCCACACCAGCACCGGCAGGAAGGTCCGCGAAAAACTCTTGATGTAGGCCTGCTTCTTCGCCAGCAGCACGCCCGTGTACAGAATGAGCGCCACACGGGCCAGGTCCGAAGGTTGAAACCCGAAGGACCCGATGCGCAGCCACCGGGTCGCGCCGCCCGAAGTCACGCCCGCAATTTGCACGACCACGAGCAAGCCCAGCGACGCCAGAAGGGCGATCCGACTGAACCGGGCCAGTTTCCGGTAATCGATCACGCTGCAAACGATCATGGCGGCAAGCGCCATGCCGACGCGCACGAGGTGGCGCACCAGAAAACGTTCCGTATCGCCCCCGGCCTTCGTCTCTGCGAGAAACGAAATCGCGCTGTATACGGCCACTACCCCGAACACCGCCAGCAAGAGCACGACCCACACGATATATCTGTCGAGCGGTCGTTTCGGACGGGATTCGGAACCCGGCAATACGGTAGCGGAAGAAACCATGCTACAGTTCGTTTACAAGATTTCTGAATAGGTCGCCGCGCTCTTCGTAACTGCGGAACATATCGAACGAGGCGCAAGCCGGGCTCAACAGCACCACATCCCCGGCTTCGGCAGCCATGCTGGCCTGATGCACCGCATCCTCGAACGAACCGGCCATCATGGTGCAACCGGCTTCCGGTCCAAGTTCCTCGGCCACTTTGCCGGCGCTCTCTCCCACGGCAATCACGGCCCGAACCTTCTGCTTCACCAGCGGCTTGATCGGCCCGTAATCGTTTCCCTTGTCGCGTCCGCCCGCAATCAGCACTACTGGATCGTCCACGCTTTCCAGCGCGTACCGGACGGCATGCACATTCGTCGCCTTCGAGTCGTTGACGTACCGGACCCCGCCGGTCTCCCGTACAAGCTCCATCCGGTGCGGTACGCCCAGAAAGGTCCTCAGCCCTTCGCGTACGACAGGAGGGGGTACCCCCGTCACGCGGGCCGCAACGGCCGCCGCCAATGCGTTATGCAGATTGTGCGGCCCCGGTATAATCAGCTCTTCCGATCGCATAAGGGTTTCCTCGTCGGTTATTCTCAGCACGATTTCTTCGTCCCGCACGAATGCCCCCGCTTCCACTTCGCCCATCCGGCTGTATTCCAGCAGGGCGGGCCCGTGGGTCCGGGAAGACCGAAATGCGGAAGTCCGCTCCCGTACCTCCCGATCGTCCCGGTTACAGACAAACCAGTCATCGCTTCCCTGATTTTCGCCCAGGCGAAATTTGCTCCGTGCGTATGCATCGAAATCATGGTCATACCGGTCCATGTGATCCGGCGCGATATTCAGCATCACGGCAATCCAGGGCCGAAACGCTGCGATGTGATCGAGCTGAAAGCTGGATACTTCCAGCACGACCAGATCCTGCGGGCCGGCCGTCGCCGCAAAATTCGAAAACGGATATCCGGTGTTGCCGCCGACAAACGTCTTCCTCCCGGCCTGCCGGAACAGATGCCCAAGCAAACGCACCGTCGTCGTCTTTCCGTTGGTGCCTGTGACCGCAAGCACAGGAGCCCGGCAAAACCACGAAGCAACCTCTATTTCCGAGTAGACGGAGAGGCCGGCGCCCGCCGCCCGTTGCAAAAGCGGGGCCGAGGACGGCACGCCCGGACTCGTCACCAGAAAATGTGCGTCCGCGGCCCGGTCGGAGTGTCCCCCGGCTTCGAACGCAATCCCCTCTTCGTTCAAAGCGGTCAGGAACGCCGGTTCGATCAGGCCGGCATCGGTCACGAATACGTTTGCTCCGTGCGCATGCAACAGCCGCGCAACGGCCGTGCCGGAGCGCGCCGCGCCGACTACCGTTACGTTCTTTCCACGCAGCTTGCCCGGCGTCATATACCGTTTGCGAAAAAAGGTGGGAGTACATGCGTCATCTGATGCGGAGAACAAGCAGCGTCGCCACCACCGTAACCGCAGTAATGATCCAGAAGCGGGTCACAATCTTTGCTTCGTGCGTGCCGCGCGCCTCAAAATGGTGATGCAGCGGCGCCATGCGGAAAACCCGTTTGCCTTCTCCGGTCCGCCGGCGGGTCCACCTGAACCAGGTCGTTTGTATGATCACGGACAGCGTTTCCATGAAATACACGGCTCCCAGTAGCGGCAGGAGCAGTTCCATGCGGATCATCAGCGTGAGCGACGCCACGGCCGCGCCCAGCGCCAGCGATCCCGTATCGCCCATGAAAACCGTAGCCGGATACCCGTTGAACCACAAAAAACCGAAGCAGGCCGCCGTCATCGCTGCGGCGAACACGGTGAGTTCCCCGGCCCCGGGCAGATAAAACACATCGAGAAATTCGGCGAATTGCACATTGCCCGAAATGTAGCACAGCACCACGAGCCCCAGCCCTACGAACGCGGTGACCCCCGTAGCCAGCCCGTCGAGCCCATCCGTCAGATTGACCCCGTTCGACACCGCCGTCATGATGAACACCGCAACGGGTATGTACACGAGCCATCCCAGGTTGGCGCCCCCGAACAAGTGACCGAAGATGTCATAGTTGATCATCTTGTCTTTCAGGAAGGGAACGTACGTGAGCGCATTGTAGGCCTCGAACGCGGGGTGAAAACAAAGCGCCGCCCCGATCAGCAGTCCGATGGAAATCTGCCCCGCCAGTTTGACTTTCGGCGCGAGGCCCCGCTTGTCCTTTCTGAACGTCTTGATATAGTCGTCCATGAATCCGAATACCCCCATCCACGCCATGGCCAGCATGGCAAGCCAGACATACGGCTCGGCGATGGCGCCCCACAGGAAGGTCGACAGGAGAATCGACAGGATGATGATCGCGCCCCCCATGGTGGGCGTACCGGCCTTGTGCGTATGATCGACTACACCGGCGAGCGCACCTTCCCGAACGGATTCGCCCAGTTGCTTTGCGCTCAGCATATTGATGATGCGGCGCCCTATGAACAGAGAGATGAATAACGCCGTAATGGCGCCCAGCGTGGCCCGGACCGTGATGAATCGTATCACCTGGAATCCAGGAGGCTGGTACAACTGCTCCAGATAGTCGATCAGGTAATAAAGCATAAGATGTTGTTGAAAAAGAACTCGGGTATCCGGTTATCGGGGGTGCTGCGGCAAGCGGGCCGGAGGCCTCCGGGCAAACGCCGCCCGTACAGCCTCCCTGTCGTCGAAACGCTTTGCGTCCGTTCCGACGATCTGACGGGTTTCATGCCCCTTCCCCGCCACGAGCACAATGTCGCCCGGGCGAGCAAGGCGGCTTGCTTCGGCAATAGCCTGCCCGCGATCCGTAATCAGAAGCGCACGATCGGGATCGGTGAGACCGGCCCGGATATCCTGCATAATCCGGGCAGGATCTTCGGTACGCGGGTTGTCGCTCGTAACGATCAGATGGTCCGTGAACCGTTCGGCCACAGCGCCCATCATCGGACGCTTCGTGCGATCGCGATCTCCTCCGCAACCGAAAACGCACCATACATGGGCGCCGGGAGGCCTGGCGGCAGTGATCGTCTCAAGCACAGCCTGAAGCGCTGCGGGCGTATGGGCGTAATCGATGACGACATGCGTGCCGTCTTCGAATCGGATCCGTTCGAAGCGCCCCGGCGCGGACCGGGCCTCTTCGAGCGCATCCAGCGCCTCCCCGGCATCGCATCCCAGCGCCAACAGGGCGCCCCAGGCGGCCAGGAGGTTGTACGCATTGAACCTTCCGGCAAGCCGAAAGCGGCGCGCGCGCCCGTCGACACGAAGAACCAGCCCCTCCATGGTGTCCTCGACGACCTCGGCATGGATATCGGCCGCGGCGTCCAGTCCATACGAAGTACGGGCCGCGCGCGTATCGGCGACCATACGGGCGCCAGCGGGGTCGTCGGCGTTGAACAGGGCGGTCGCATTGGGATCGAGCCGGTCGAAAAGCGTCTTTTTCGCCGCAAAATATGCGGAGAATGTGGGATGGTAGTCGAGATGATCGTGCGTAAGATTCGTAAACACGGCCACATCGAACGCAATACCCCGGACCCGCTCCTGATCCAGTGCATGGGAGGATACCTCCATAGCGCATGTATCGCACCCCTTGTCCGCCATGCGGCGGAGCAGACGTTGCATGTACAGGGCGTCCGGCGTCGTAAGCCGGGCGGCAAATTCCTCGCCCGCCATGCGAACCCCGACCGTTCCTGTAAAACCGGCCTGTACGCCAAGCAACCCGAGCGCCTCCTGCACAAGAAAAGCGACCGTGGTCTTGCCGTTGGTGCCGGTCACGCCGACGATGCGCAAGGCATGCGACGGATTGTCGTACCAGGCGGCGGCAAGCTCAGCCAGTGCGGATCGGGAATTATGAACGCGCGCGAAGGCGGCGCCGGGATACCGGTGTGCCCGGTTCTCCGGCACCGCCTCGCACACGATCGCGATGGCTCCGTTTTTAACAGCCTTGTCAATGAACAGGTGGCCGTCGACCTCAACGCCTGGAATGGCTACAAAAAGGCCGTTCGGCCCGACCTTGCGGCTGTCTCCAGCCACATGGTCGATATCGATATTGTCAATGCTTTCCCATGTCTCCATGAGCAGGCCCGCGGCCTGCAATGCGTTCAGCAAATCTCCAAGCGTTTTCATCGGGACCGCAGCACCACCGTTTGTCCGGGAGGACGGCCCGCCTCGGGGTACTGGGCCGCTACGATCCCTCTCCCCTCGATGCGGACCGGGATATTCCGGCGCGATAACCAGTATGCGGCCTCGCGCATGGTCCATCCCCGAAAATCAGGAACGGCATCGCCGGGTACCGCCGATTCGTTCGGCTCGTCCTGCTCCTGAAGCAGTACAGGACGCACCCTTTCCGACACACTGGTTGCTGCCGCATACGGAAGCTCCTCGACCGGGAAAACCTGCCGGGCCAGTTCGGGAAATGTCGCAAGCCACCGCGCGGCGGCGCGCTGAAAAACCGGTGCAGCAACCAACCCCCCGTAATGGAACGTTTTCGGCTCGTCCACCACGACCGCAAGCACGACCTGTGGATCGTCGGCGGGGAAAAATCCTGCAAACGAAGCGCGGTACGCCCCCTCGCGATACCCGCCGGCGTCCGCTTTGCGCGACGTGCCGGTCTTCCCGGCAACCTTCAGCCCCTCTATCTGCGCCCGGGTCGCCGTGCCCTCTTCCACCGCGCCCAGAAAAGCGGGCAGAATGGTCTTTGCCGTCGAGGACATGAACGCCCGGCGCACGGAGTCCTCGCGGGCTATCCATGTGCTTCGCCCGGTTACATCCCGGCGCTCGGCGACAATGTGCGGTTGCACCAGCAGCCCGCCGTTCGCAAGCGCCGCATAGGCCACGGCAAGCTGCAGGGGCGTCACATCCACTTCGTACCCGATGCCCATGGCGGTCAGGGTCGTGCGGCTCCATGTATCGGGCCGCTTCAGCAATCCGGGCGCCTCTCCGGGAAGATCGATCCACGTAGGCTGCCCGAATCCGAGACTGCGGGCATGCCGGTAGAACGTACCCCGATCCGCGCGGGCCACTACTTTGGCCGTGCCCACATTGCTCGAAAACGAGATCACTTCCCGAAAGGGGATCGTGCCGTGAGCCCGGGTATCGGTGAGCGTGCGCCCATGCACCACGGCCCATCCGTCCCCTGTCTCGACGGAATCTTCCATGCCGATGAGACCTTGCTCGATGGCGGAGACGGCAGTCACGAGTTTGAACGTGGAACCCGGCTCCAGGCGGTCCGTGACAGCGCGGTTGCGGCGCGTTTCCGCCGAATACGCCCCGGCCCGGTTGGGATCGAACACAGGCACATTGGCCATGGCGAGCACTGCGCCGGTGCGCGGATCGAGCGCCACCGCCGTTCCGGCCGCGGCCTGTGTTTCGGCCACACCCCGAGCCAGTTCTTCCTCCAGAATGGTCTGCCTGAGCAGATCTATCGTCAGGATGAGGGACTCCCCGTGAACAGGTTCGACCACTTTCCCGGCAACGAACGCCCTGATCCGGCCCAGCCGGTTGCGCTGTACGGGACGGCGACCGTCCACCCCTCTCAAATACTCGTCGTATTGCAATTCCAGGCCGGCCAGCCCGGCTCCCTCGGGACTCACATGCCCCAACACATGCGAAGCCGTGGGTCCGTGATTGTACCGGCGGGCGAAGGCCGGATCGAGGATGACGCCGGGTACATTCCAGCGCTCGACCTCTTCCTTCTGCCGCTGCGGCATGCCCCGAACGAGCTGCACGTACTGCGGACTGGTTCGTTCGCGTACGCGCTGCCGGTAGTACGCCGATGACGTACCGGTCAGCTTTGACAATCTTTCAAAGAACGTATGCTGTTGTTCGTCGAAGCCGGAAACCGTGGGATCGAGCGCCAGATCGTAGCGCGCCGTGTTCACCGCCAGTGTCCTGCCCGCGCGATCGTAGATGGCGCCTCGCATCGCCGGGATGCTGACGAACGAGTTCGTCTGCCGCCGCCCCTGATCCCGCAGATCGCGGCCCTCCGTAAGGTGGATACGAAATATCTGCCCGAGGATAAGCAGTGGCAGCAGGCTCAGCGCCGTCAGCACCACGTACATTCGGACCAGTATGGAATCCTTTGCTTCCACGTGAGATATCTCTCGCAAGCGTCTTGTGTCCTGTTCGGGTGCGTTCCGTCATTCCCCCACCTCGATCGGCGGTCCGGGCGCCGGATCCGTCACGAGCCCCAGTTCATGGGCGCGCGCGTAGATGACGGAAGGCCCGACCATCTGATCGAAATCCCCTTTCAGGCGATTGTGCTGCAGGTGAAGCCGAAGATTCTCCCGGCGCTCCGCTTCGAGTTCGGCCAGAATCTGTTGCGTGGCATGAACATGCCCGACATACAGCGTGAAAAGAACCCCAAGCCCCAGAACAATCAGGGCGAACCGCGCTGTCGAAATGCGTCCCAAAAATGTGGCTTCTTCCCGGGAGTCAGCCGATGTGCGTTTGTTCAGGCCCTGGATATCCGACCAGCCGGGCAGCGCATGCCCTTGCCGGTACGCCGGGACAGACTCCCCGATGCGAGCCGTCTCCGAAGCCGGACTCGCTTCTCCGAACCTGTTTCGGATATGTGTTTTTGGCTTGTACATGCCGCACACGTTCGTTCATCGCCTTATCGTCTGCACATCCTTATCGGGGGGCCATGCCAGCTCCGTACGCTCCGCGATGCGGAGGCGGGCACTGCGCGCCCGCGGATTGGCTTCCACCTCCTCAGCATCCGGCTGTATCGGTTTCCGCATGCGTTCTTTCCACGGGACCAGCGGATTGCCGTACACATCGCGCAACGGCTCCCTCTCGAAATTCCCGTTTCTGAAAAACCGTTTGACCCTTCGGTCCTCAAGCGAATGATAGCTTATCACGGCCATCCGTCCGCCTGGCCGGACCACACGGACCGACGCTTCGAGCAACCGCTCAAGCACTTCCAGCTCACGATTCACCACAATGCGCAGCGCCTGAAATACGCGAGAGAGGGTCCGAACCGCCTCGCGCCCCGGCACTACGCCGCGAACGACCCCGGCCAGTTCTGTCGTGCTCTCGAGCGGCCGGGCCTCCACGATCGCACGAGCGATCCGGCCCGACCGAGGCTCTTCGCCAAACGTCGAGAACACCTCTTTCAGCATCCCCCAATCCCACGAATTCACCACCTTG
Source organism: Bacteroidetes bacterium SB0662_bin_6 (assembly GCA_009839485.1). Taxonomy (NCBI): domain Bacteria; kingdom Pseudomonadati; phylum Bacteroidota; species Bacteroidetes bacterium SB0662_bin_6. Next base: position 2,445 of record VXPQ01000054.1, on the reverse strand, counting down.
TGGGCGGAGCGCTCCCCACGCATATCCATGCGCATGTCGAGCGCGCCTTCGGCGAGATAACTGAATCCGCGCGAGGCGGTGTCGATCTGGTGGGAGGAAACCCCGAGGTCCACCACCAGACCGTCCACCTGCGCCTCTCCGGCTTCTTCGAGCAATCGTTCGATATCCTCGAAATTGCCCCGGAGAGGCGTAAACCGCCCGCGCTCCATATCGGCGACGAGTCTGCTGCAAGATGCATCGAGCGCTTCGACATCGTGATCGATGCCGAACACCCTGCCTCTCGGTGATAACAACTCGAGCATTGCAGCACTGTGTCCACCCCCACCCAAGGTAGTATCCACGTACACGCCGCCGGTTTTCGTAATCAGTCCTTCTGTTACAGCCTTGCAAAGAACAGGAATGTGGAAAGAGGTTGCGAAATCGCTCGCCTCCGTATTCCCCATTCGTTTATGTCCGTCTCCTCCAGTCATCCCCTGTGACGGAAAAATTTCCGCCTGTCATAGCACTACAGGTCCCTTCCCATATCGAATATCCTTTCCGCTACCTCCGAATATTCGGCTTCCTGCTCAGCCTGCGCAGCAAACACATCCGGGTTCCATATCTCGATACGATCCAGCACGCCGATGATCAGCACGGCGTCTTTCAGGCCGGCGAAGGAAATCAGGTTCTTCGGAACCACGATCCGCCCCTGACCATCCAGCGTCACTTCATCCGCCCAACGCATGATCGTGCGCACAAAACTGCGCGCTTCGGATCGATACGTGTTCAGCCGTGCAATCTCCGCCTCCCGCTTTGCCCATTCGTCCAGCGGAAACAAAAGAATGCATTGCTCGAAGCCGCGCGTGATCGTAAAACTGTTATTCGCATCCGGGTTCAGCGCATTCCGCATTCTGGCCGGGATCGCGACGCGACCCTTGCTGTCTACGGAGTATTCTGCCTGTCCCTTGAAGCTTGCCATGACGCCAAAGAAGCAGCGGTTAAAGCCATGAACCGGTGAAGCCCATCCGGTACACTATACCGGTTCATCGTTCAAATTATGGGAATGTTCCCCACTTTTCCCCACCTGATTGATCAAATTACGGCGCAAATTTGTAATGTCAAGCCCTTTATGGGTAAAAAAGTGCTGTAGAACAGGTATTTTTTAACAAAAATATGTGCAAAATATGTAAATACAGGATGTATACTCCTTTCTCAACATGGAAAGGGGGGAGGTGCGGGTGTGTTCGCAGCCGGGCGGGCGAAAAAACGCCAGGGCGTACGGAGAGATGTGAAGGGGCTGCTGCCTGCCCAGGCAGGGAAAAACCGGCCTGTGCGCAGGTGCCGTGAACCGCGCGATCCGTGCGTTGCGGAAGCACGGCGTAGTTGAGTTCAGGAATCGAGTCGGTCCCGGGACCTTCGGAAAACGGAGCGGTCGGGCACGTACGCGCCTGTCTGCGCCCGGTCTCCTCGCTCGGCGGCCACTACGGAACGCAAGCGCAGCGTATATTGTGATGCGTCGGCAGAGGCGGTTCAGTTTGATTGGACGGATTTTCGCGGGAATTAAGGCATAAAGTCGCGGTCTTGTTTTCGGGCGATCAATCCGAGGAGACTCATGTGAAGAATTCTCCCAGCGCGAGGAAGGTTATGGAAAGTTTACCGCGAGGAAAGGGTATGGGAATTTTTTCACCCGGCCCCCATTGCCTGGCGAAACCCACTGCTTCCTGGTTTGCCCTCTTGAAAAATAGAGAGGATGCCGGCTGGTCAAGGGTGGCGTGGTCGGTTGCGATCTATTGCTCTTTTTTAGCGGCAATGGTCTTCGTTCCGAACGTGGCGCAGGCGCAAACGGACGCGGAGAGGGCCGCGCTGGTGGCGTTATACGATGCGACCGGCGGCGATAACTGGACGGAGAATGCCAACTGGAAAAGCGAAGAACCGGTCGGGGAGTGGTACGGGGTTACGGTTGAGAACGGCGCAGTCACCGAGATATACTTGCATTCCAATAATTTACGGGGAGAACTACCGTCCGAAATAGGAAATCTGACCAGACTTGAGGGCTTAAACCTCGGCGATAACTCTTTAAGCGGCGCCATACCGGCCACAATAGGGAATCTCACCAGCCTTGAGGTGTTATATCTCAGACTTAACAGCTTAAGCGGCGCCATACCGGCCGAAATAGCGAATTCGACGAGCCTTGAGGTGTTAGTCCTCGACAACAACTCTTTAAGCGGGGCCATACCGACCGAAATAGGAAATCTGACCAATCTTAGGCGGTTAGACCTCTTTAATAACTCTTTAAGCGGCGCCATACCGGCCACAATAGGGAATCTGACCAGACTTGAGGAGTTAGACCTCGGCCATAACTTCACCGGGGCTATACCGGCCGAAATATGGAATCTGACCAGACTTGTGGAGTTATCGCTCGGCGGTAACTTCACCGGCGCCATACCGGCCGAAATAGGAAATCTG